>DAOVYZ010000035.1 GCA_030635365.1 Bacteroidales bacterium | reverse complement strand
CCAAAGTTTCGCAAAGTAGAAAAAACTACAATTCTTTATTTTTTTTAACTTTTTGGACAACCTCTTATTTTTTATTCATCAAGTTCTTTGAGAAGATTTTTTGCAGAAAGCCAAATAGGGCGGCTTTCTTTTTTCCATATATAATATCCAACAACTATTGCGATTAGTATCAATAATAAATAGATAACTTGAATAACAACTATTGCCTGCAGGTTGGTTAAGCTTCCTGCAAAATATTTCATTTCCATTAGTACTGTAGCTATATCAATGAAGAATAAGGAAAAGATAATCATTAATAAGTCATTTCTCCATAATCTATACCTTTGTTCTGCTTCTTTAAGTACTTTTTTTACCGGGTCAAAATAGTTAACAGTTTTGTATTTATTATAATACTTCCTAAAGTATAAAGCAAATAAAGTAAATGCAATAACATAACATCCCCCTGCAATCCTATGATTTAATGTTAATTCTGAGTCAGGATTAAATAGGAATAATGCTGCATATAAGAATATGAATATATAAAATAGTATCTGAAAGGACCTTGATATTTTTTTATACCTGTTATCTTTATGCCGAAGGTTATCGATGAGTTTATCAGTACCCATATAATTAATGTCTTTTTTATTTATATTTTTCATAATCTTAAGTTTAAAATTAAACATTCTTTAGAGCTTCTTTTAATTCATTCTTAATACGATGAATTTTTACTCTTACATTTGGTTCTGTAATTCCAATTACAGAAGCAATTTCTTTGTGATTTACAGATTCAAGTACAAGTGTGATTATTATTTTGTCTATAACAGACAACTGGTTGATCTCATTTTCAAGTACCTGAAATAGTTTTTCTTTTTCTTTAGAAGAATTTTCATCAACATCAACTAAATTTTGTAAACCTGGATCTTTTTGATCAAGAAATAATTTTTGCCGGCGTATTTCTTTATTTACAAAACTTAAAGCAGTATTTACAGCCACCCGATATATCCATGTGCTAAGTTGAGCATCTCCCCGAAAAGAATCAATACTTTTCCAAATATTAATGAGTACTTCCTGATACATATCTTTATGATCGTCATCATTTGAAGAATAGTATCGGCAAATACTTGATATTCGATGCTCGTTATCACTAATCATCTTTCTGAATGTTTCTTCTTTTTTGTTCATCCGGATTTTAATTTGATTTTCTTAATTAGTTATAGCAAATTAATAAATGTTACAAATTAGTAATAAAAAAAGCAGAAAAAATATTTTTCTGCTTTTCCGTAATTTTACTATTATTTATTTTCTTTCTACTTTACATGCTGTTAATTTAAAAGCAGCAATCTTCGAAAAAGGGTCCAGATCACTTCGGGTTAACCTATTTACTCGTGCTTCTGAATAGTGCCATGGCATGAACAGTTCCCCTTCAGCGACTTGATCACTAGATTTTAGTGTAGTTTCTAATTCTCCTTGTTTTGATGATATTTTTACTTTGTTACCATCATTAAATCCAAATTTTACAACATCGCCCGGATTCATTAAAACATACGACTCATTAGCAAAATCGGTTAATGATTTATTTTTACGGGACATAGTTGCTGTATGGTAGTGATAAAGAATTCTCCCACTATTCATTATAAAAGGAAATTCACTTGAAATCTTTTCAGTTTGAGGGACATATTCGACTGGATTTAATATGCCTTTACCATTAGGTGTGTTGAATTTGTCTAAAAATAAAGTGTTTGTACCGGGATGATTTTTATCGGGGCATGGCCACTGAATTCCTTGGTGTTCAATTCTTGGATATGAAATTCCTGCCATAATAGGAGCTGCTTGTGCTATTTCATCAAAAATTTCAGAAGCCTTATTGTAATTTCCTATGCTATATTCCATCCGTTTGGCAATGTCAACTATTATCTTCCAATCTTCTCTTGCTTTGCCTGGGGATTCAACTGCTTTCCGAACACGGAGTACCCTACGGTCACTATTTACGAATGTACCATCTTTTTCTGCAAAAGAAGCTGCCGACAATATAACATCGGCAAATGGTGTAGTTTCTGTATGGAAAATATCCTGTACAACAAGAAAATCCAATTTGTTTAATGCAACTTCAGCATGATTCAGGTCAGGGTCAGTAACCATTGGATTCTCACCCATAATATACATAGCTTTTATTTTATCGTCATAAGCAGCATTCATTATTTCAACCGTTGTTAAACCAGGTTTCCCTGAAAGGTTTTTGTAATCAATATTCCATAATTTAGCAATACGCTTCCTGTTTTCATCATTTGTAATCGGAATATAGCCGGGATAAACAATAGGAGAACATCCTACATCTGTAGCTCCCTGAACATTATTTTGTCCTCGTGGTGGGTCAATACCAGCTCTTTCTTTTCCTATTTGCCCTGTAATGAGCATCATATTAATTAATGAATACACGTTATTTGTACCTGTTACTTGTTGGCTCATTCCCATTCCAGTTGCTATCATGGCTGTTTTAGCACTTGCATACATTTTTGCAGCTGCAATGATTCTTTCTTTAGGAACGGAGGTTATTTCTTCAGTTTTCTCAGGTGTATACTTTTCTACCAATTGTTTTAATTCTTCGAAAGCTTCTATTCCACGGTCAACTCTGTTCTCAACAAAATCCCGATCAATAAGATTTTCTTTTATAATTACCCTTATCATTCCATTTAATAAGGCAACATCAGTTCCAAGCCTTGGTTGCAGCCATATATCAGCATATTTAACTAAAGGAGTCCATTTCGGATCGCAAACTATTAACTTTTTGCCGGCATATTTCCCGTTCTTAACATAAGTTGCTGTTACAGGATGTGTTTCAATAATATTATTTCCCGTTACAAACAAACAATCAGTGGTGGCAAAATCTTCTATGGAATTACTTCCTGCTCCATCACCTATGGATTTGAGCATTGCCGTTACTGTAGATGCATGGCATAATCGGGTACAGTAATCGATATTGTTATTACCAAAAACTACGCGTATAAACTTTTGGAATAAGTAATTATCTTCATTTGTACATTTTGCCGATGAGTATCCGGCTAGTGCCTCATTACCATATTTCTTTTTGATATCGGTAAACTTTTGGGCAATTAAATCCAAAGCTTCTTCCCAGCTAGATTCTATAAATTCCCCATTCTTTTTTATTAAAGGGGTCGTCAATCTTTCGGGGCTATGTACAAAATCGTATCCAAAGCGGCCTTTTACACAAAGCCTTCCATTGTTTGGTAAAATACCTTCTACACCATCAGAACGCATAATTTTACCATCCTGTATATACAATTCGAGTTGACAACCTACACCGCAATATGGGCAAGTGGTTTTTACTTTTTTATCTATTTTATTGATTTGAATTTCATGTTGATGAGGTTTTTCAACCAGTGCTCCTGTAGGACATAACTGAACACATTCCCCACAACCATCACATTCCGATTCATTCCACTGATCAAATCCTGCAATTATATATGATGTTATTCCACGTTCGGAGAATGAAAGTACATTTTTCCCTTGAACTTCATCACACGCTTTTATGCAACGAAAACATTTTACGCATTTTGATGCGTCATGTGAAAGTACAGGAGAACTTTCATCAATTTTAAATTTTAGATTATTACTAATGTTTGGATATTGCCTGTTCTTAGGATCATTTAAGCCATAATGTTTTACCCAATAGTGAAATTCATCATAATATGTGCCATCATAATTGGCATTATGTTCAGCTAATAAGTAATCTAACGTATGTTTTCGCGTTTCTTCAAGTTCGTTATCAAAAGCAATTATTTCCATGCCATCTTTTATCGAAACAGTACAAGACATTACCAATCCATTAGTTTCTTTAATTTTAGTGACACACAACCGACAAGCTCCTGTCGGGCTAAGTTTACGGTGATAACACAAACCGGGAATATTTATACCATTGTCGTGTGCAACCTGTAAGAGGTTGGCTCCTTTTTGTGCCTTAATATTTTTTCGGTCTATTATTATATTTATGTAATTATTCATTGGTAACTTTAAGTTTTCTAAAACTGATTTTCGAAATATTGTTTTAAGCTTTTGATAGGTAGGATAGGGGATTGCCCTAATGGGCATAGAGAAGTTTTAGCCATATATTCTGCTTCGAATAATAGTTGATTTAATATTTTTTTCTTATTTGACGAATCTTTCTTTGCATTTTCCATTAAGAGTACTAGTTGAGATGTTCCTATCCTGCAAGGCACACATTTGCCACAGGATTCATGTTTAAAAAATTCCAAAATGGATAATAGCATATCAAATATGGGCCGGTCTTCTGACATAACCATTATAGCTCCTGAACCAAGAACAGCCCCTTTTTCTTTCAAAGTGTCAAAAGCCATTGGTGTGTCGAGAACTGATTTATCAACAAAAGTACCGGCAGCTCCTCCAAGAATTGCAGCTTTGAATTTTCCGTTGTTTTTTATTCCTCCGGCAAAATCATATATTAATTCACGAAGAGTAGCTCCCATAGCTGTTTCATAATAACCGGGTTTATTTACATCTCCACTTATAGTAAATATTTTTGTTCCAGGAGAATCTTCTGTTCCAATTAATTTATAATTCTCAGTTCCATGTTCAATAATGTATGGGATATGAGAAAAAGTTTCTACATTATTTACTAGCGTAGGTTCTCCAAATAAGCCTTTTTCAGCAGGAAACGGAGGTTTAATTCTGGGATAACCCCGTTTGCCCTCTAATGATTCTAAAAGGGTTAATTCCTCTCCACATAAGTAAGATCCGGCACCAAGTTTGATTTTAATTTCAAGGTTAAATTTTGTATTAAGAATATTTTTACCAAGAAATCCTTTATTTTTAGCTTGCGTAATGGCTGTTCTTAACATGTGAATAGAGTCAGTATATTCTCCTCGAATATATATGTAGCCTTTTGTGGCTCCTATTGCATATGCTGCTATAATCATTCCTTCAAGCAATACATGAGGATCCTTCTCCATAATAATTCTATCCTTAAAAGTCCCGGGTTCACCTTCATCGGCATTGCAAATAATGTATTTATGTCCTGAGCTGCTATCTGCTTCTTTAGTATACTTCTCCTTTAAACCTGTAGGAAATCCAGCACCACCTCGGCCTCTTAGTTTAGAATCAATAATAGTATTTATAATATTATGTGGTACTGTTTTTAGTGCAATTTTAACACTTTTATATCCACCAATCTTTAAATATTCATCGATACTACTCGACTTATATTTACCAATATTTTTTAAAGCTATTCTCTTTTCTATGGGCACTTTATTTGTTTTGTTCGTTTAACTTTATACTATCAAGCACATTACTGATTTTGATTGAATCAAGTTCTTTATGAATCTTTTCATTTACCATCATAACGGGAGCCTCTGCACAACGTCCAAGACATTCTGATGATTCAACTGAAAACAATAAATCATTGGTAGTTTCGCCAAGTCCAATATCTATATTATTTTTAATTTCCTGTAAAACTATATTTGTATCTATCATATGGCATACAGGTGATTTACATAAGCGTATTACATATTTTCCACGAGGTTTTAAGCTAAACATAGTATAATATTTAACGACTCCATAAACAGCACTATACGATGTATTCAGGTATTTAGCAACCAGTTTTAAATCTTCTGTTGGTAGAAAATTATTTGGATTATTATTTTGTAGCTCATGTAATATATTGAGTAAATTATCTTGCTGAGGTTCAAACCTGTTTAAGATTTCATCCTTATCCATAAAAAAGTATTTAGGTAATTATATCCTATAAATATAAGGTAAGTATGCAAATTTATCAATAGATATTATAATGGATTGGATTTTAACCTAAGTTGTTAACCCGGAAAATTATTCCCTTTGGCCATGAAAGAAGTTCACAGAATTTTCTACGATTATTTAGGACAACTTAAGGTCAAACGATTTTAAAGGATGAATTTAGAGAATGAATCAAAATCGTATCCCATAACCAAAGAACAGGTATGGGAAGCGTACAAGCTTGTAAAAGGCAAGGGCAAAATTCCTGGCGTTGATGGAATAACCATCGAAGACATAAGCCGTAATGTAATATAGACCGGATAAAACTTTTATAAGTAATGTTCTATAAATTGCGGAAGTTGAAAATACGGGGTTTTGCAAAACCCCGTATTTTTTTATTCACGTTAATATAAAGTTATCTTATTTGTCAAGATTGTATTTTTATTTTGTATTGATAAAATATAAACACCTTTATCTAATTCTGATAAATCTAATGTTTTTATACCTGTTAAGTTTTTCAGATATTCAGAATATACTACCTGGCCTGTTACATTAATAATTCTAATCCAGGTATTTTCAATTATATTGCTAAACTCAAGTTTGAGAATACCATCTGTCGGGTTGGGGTATATGGAAATATTCTCCATTACTAAAGTCTCAATTGCACTAGTATTGCTGACATTTACTGTTATCATATCAGTTGTAATACAATTACTTGTAGTTATATTATTTGTAACACTTACACTATAAGTATAAGATCCAATACCCAGTGCGGTTGCATCCACAGTTATTGTTTCTGTAGTTTCATTTGTATTCCATAAGTATGAATAATTATTGTAATCGGCACTACAGGATGTTGAGTTTGCATCCAGAACCAATGTTTCACCTACGTAAATTGTTGTATCTGCAGGCATATCAAAGTTGGCAGGACATAAATTTTTATAAACACTTACTGAATCGATTGAAGTACAATTGATATTAGTAGAGTGATATGTAACTGTTAGGTTATATTTAGAATAATCTCCTGTTATACCTGAAGCATAAACCCTTATTGTATCTGTAGTTGCTCCTGTATTCCACAGGTATGAATAATTCGTATAATCAGCACTGCAATTTGGATTTGCATCAAGAATAATTGATCCATTGTTGCAAATAGTAGTATCATCAGGCATTGTAAAATTAGCAGGACAACTATTCCATTGTCTGTAAATATAATCAGAATCTTCACAACCATTAGCATCTGTAACTGTTACAGAAACATACGATGCGCTTGTCCATATCGATTGAGTTGTTTCGCCTGTGCTCCAATTATAATATAATCCATCGCCAGCTGTTATTAAAACAGAGTCGGTATTTTCATCGAAACAAAAATAATTAACCGGTGCTGCAATTGGCGAAGAAAAAGTTACAGTAACAGAATCCTCATAAGAATTTCCATCTAAAGTAACTGTTACAAAATATTCTTTTGAACCGTATCCTGTACCTGTAGAATCAACAAGTATATAACTTAAATTTGCTCCTGTTGACCACAAATAAGTATCGAAACCTTCTCCGGCATCAATTTTATATTCGGCATCAACACAAACTGTTACATCATCTCCAAGGCTGAAAGTAACTCCTGTAAATTCATCGGCACCAATATCCGGTGTTGTTGCATCTCTTGTTTCATCATCAATATCAATTGGAACTTCGGGTAAAGGTGTTGCTGCATTGTTTAATAATACATTTGAAGTATGCAGATCGGTATCGGAAATAAAATTTGGATATGATGAAACAGAATTATTACCAAATCCTGTTGATGACTGCCATTCCGTTAAATTAGAGATATTAGTACCTAACCAATATGCAATATATTCTCCGCTTGAATATAAATTATTAAAATCTGAAGATAATACCGCAGACTGTGCAAACAAATACTTTATTGCATATCCACCCGCGTTATTTGCAAAAATATTATTTTTAATATCAGCATTTTGCGTACTATAAGAGACATCAATTGCTAAAGAACTACTTGATCCGCCATTAATATTTATTGAGTTATAATAGATTTTAGTATTGTACCCAGCATAAAAAATACCTTTAGCAGAAGCAGTATTGGAACTTACACTGATAAAATTATTTGCTATTAAATTATAATTCATATAATTCATAATACACAAAGCAGAAATATTATAATCTCGTTGTAGGTTAAAAATATTTTTAGTGATTAGTGTAGAATCAGAATTTTCATTCTGTATGCCGTAGAAATCAAAATCAATATCATAATTATTTTCAAAGTTATTTTCTGTAATTAAAAGATTAATCTGATAACCGGCATAAATACTGTAAGCAGATTGATTGATAAAATAGTTACCTGAAATAGTATTAAATGTTTCTTTATTACCACTATTATTACCCATTAAATAAATTCCGTAACTACCATTAACTAATCTGTTTCCTTTAATAATATTGCTTGTATCCCTGTATGTATTGTCTTCAAAAAAGTGAATAAGTGATAGGTTCTTATTGTCATCTGTTGATACAACTCCTGTAATTACACAATTCTTTATCAGGTTATTGCAGGCACCATTACCAATTTCTATTACCCTGCCATAAGTAGCATCTTCAGACTGAATAGTTATTTGTTTAAAAACAAATCTGTCTGAACCACTAAGTTTCAAAGTATAATTATTTAAGGTATCAGCTTTATATGTTAATATTACACTTGTGCTGTCGCCCGATTGTGATTGGAATATTATTGTATCGTTTTCGGTATATCCGGGAATAAACCCATCTATGTTAACTTGTTCATTATAAGTATTGTTTTTAACGTTAAATAATACAGATCCGTTTACACCACAATTACGCAAAGCATAAACTGCATCATTAAATGTTAAGTAATCGCTTGATGCACCAATAATATATGTACCCGAAAGTACACCTGAGCACGTGGATGTAAACTCATCAGCCCCAATGTCAGGATTTGAAGCATTCCGTGTTTCACCATCAATGTCATCAGTAATTTCCGGTAATGGAGTTCCTTTTCCGTCTATAGCGAGAGTATTTGTATGTAGATCAGTTTCAGAGAAAAAATCAGGCAATATAGAAATGGAGTTTAAATCTAATCCCGATGTTGCTTGCCACTCTGCAAGTGTTGTACATTTTGTATTATTCCATTCACCAATAGGATTAGATGTAGTGCTAAACAGGCAATTATAATCTAAAATATTATTAGTTTCACCTGCTGCTATATAGATAGCACTTCCAGAACCTTTACTTATAATTATATTGTTGTATATTAACTTATCGTCTTGATATATATTTAATACTCCTAAACCATCCCAACTTTTTGAACAAACAACGGTGTTATGCGAAAAAATAAAGTATGAACCAGAGAGTTTAATTGCTCCATAAGTTACATTATCACATTTAATAAAATTATTTATAATAAGTGTTGTATCGTTATTACCAAAAAAATATACAGGTTCATTATTTATATCATCAACAGAAATAATATTTTTTTCAAACAATCCATTTTGAGAAACATATACATAAGTTGCTCTTGCATTATTGTTAGATATTTTATTAGCTGAAATAATATAATTATCCTGATAAGATATATAAATACTTTCCGTGGTTTGATTAATAAATGTATTAGAAATAACTTTATTATTAGCTTCCATTACAGAAGAATTTAGATAAATTGCACGTGTGCCACCTGAAAAGTAGTTGTTTTCAATAACATTATTTGTATCAACTATTGTAGTTGCAGTATTATATAGTTGATACACCCCGTCAATAAATTGGTTGTTCTCAAAAATATTGTTACATGCGCCACTGTCTAAAACCATAAACTTTTCAGCACTATCGCTTGTAAATGTAAGATGTTTAAATCTTAGATAATCTGCCCCGTTAAGATTAAATAAATAATCGGTAGAATCGGTAGTTAATACAACATCGGTACTATCGCCTGTTTGTGATTTAAAAGTAACTGTGCTGTTTTGTCCTGCATCATTTATTTCATTTATGGTATATTGCGAATTATATGTACCTGACTTAATATCAAAAACAACATCGCAAGAAACTCCGCAAGAGTTTAATGAATCAACAGCTTCTTTTAATGTAAGATAATCTGATGGCAAACTTCCAATTACATAGGTTCCACACAAAGGGTCTGTTGCATATATTGTTTTGAATAAAGTATCGTTTTCAGATTTATAATCGTTTAATCCATTTGGAGAATCTGTCCATGTTTTTATTGTATGTTCACCATAAGTTAAACTTTCGTTTCCTATTATAATATTTTGTTCTGTATTATAGCAGGGCAAATCACCTGTCCAGTTAAATGTATTAATTGTTCCGTTATCAATCTGATAATTAATATTAGCAGATTTTAATGTATCTGTTCCGAAATTTTTTAAAGAAACTGAAATATTATTATTGCCTGTGTTAAAATATGTACCGGGAGAATTTAGCAAGCTTATTCCTGCATCACCGGGAATTAAACAGTACAATCTAATATTCGGAAGTCTTGCTGTAAGACTACCATTATCTGTTGGGAATTCTTGACTTGCATCGTTATTTTTATAAAGTCCTACATTACCTCCATATACCGATGCATCAAAATGAGTTCCGGGCGATTGCCATTGATTACTTTTATCTGTATAATAAATCATAATATTCTCTGAATTATTATATTCAAATATATTATCAAAAGGGATTTTTTTCCATCCCGTTCCTGTGTAATCAACAGTTCCTGAAAACATATTTGTCATACTTGTTTCATCCGGCATTGCAGTAGTCTGATGGAAATTATCAGCAATATGAGATAAAAATACAGTTTGATTATTTCGTGAACTTCCATCACTAACAACATTATAAGCTAAACCACAAATTTTACGATCTAAATAAACAGAATCTTTATTTATAATAGAAGCACTCCAACCTTGCCAACTTCTTCTGTAAAATGGAACATACCAACTATTATTACCTGTATAAGAATCGTCAGCAATCTCAATATAATCCGCTACTAAAATTGTTACAGTCATTGTATCATTTGTATTTAACTCATCAGTCCCCGAATTTGGATTACTTGTCCATGCTTTAATTTGGTATGTTGCGGGAGCAAAATCGTAATCATCTAATAATAAAATATCTGGTGAAACTTGTCCAGGATAAACTGTTCCTGTCCAATTTATTGTTGTTTGTAAAGTTCCGTTAAGTTCCCATTCAATATCGCAAGTTGTAATGGTATCGCCCATATAGTTTCTAAAATTAAGCGATAAATCATTTATACCGGGCAACAGGTCAGAAGTATTGTCATTAATACTATTTATACCGACATCAAGCCCTGAATCAAAACCAAGATATACAACAGGCATTTGAGTTGTAAGAGTTCCTGTTGTTGCCGGAAAACTACCATCTTGTTGGTTGTATTTACACATATTGGTTGTGTAGCTATAGTCTGCTTCATCAGAGAAACCTTCGTTAGAATTTATGTTTTTTGTTCCATCTCTGTTTTCAAGATGAATTATTAAACTTTCAGTATTATCGTAACTAAAAGGAGTTGTTAAAGTTATTTCAGTTACACCTGCTATCTGAATATGTTCATATATTATAGTTCCATCGTAAACTAATGTCATAGATGCTGTATTTGGGTATCCGGCATCAGTAAATTCAACATCAGAAGTAGTAGCCATATATATTCTTTGATTAGGTGTTATTTCGTCTATTATTGATGACAACTTGTATGAAAGTTTTATAATATCACCGTGAACATTAATTCGATCTTGTGGGTATATTGTTGTACACCAATTATAATCGTACTGATTATTGTATGGTAAATTGTTTGCAAAGCCATCGGTATCTCCAACTTTTACAGGATATTGTGCATTTAGTTGTAAAACTGCTAAAAATGCAATAATAATAAGTATAAATTTTTTCATAGTAGTATGATTTATGTGTTACAATATAATATAAAAGTAAAAAAGTAATTTTGCGTTAAATGAATCATGCTAATTTATAAAATTTTAAATAAAATTTCAATAATATAAATGTACTAATAGGTATTAAAATCAAAAAATTATTATTCTTTATATCAAATATAATACCAATATTATTATGTTTCAAAAAATTATTGATTTTCTGAAAAAAGATATTTGGCGCATTTCATTACAAAATTTGCCTAAATATAAAATCATTTTAATAAAGCAATTAAGAATATTGTTACTAGCTTTTCGTGGTTATGATGAAGATAAAGTTAGTTTACGATCATCTGCTTTAACATTTTATTCCATGTTGTCAGTTGTTCCCGTGGCAGCTATGGCTTTTGGAATTTCTAAAAT
>DAOVYZ010000003.1 GCA_030635365.1 Bacteroidales bacterium | reverse complement strand
AGGATGGTGCTACAAGAACTCCCTCTGTTAGGATGAAAATAAAATATTATACTTTGCCTGAGAAACAGCAAGGTGGTGGATTTAGAGTTAAACAAATTCTTAGTACAGATGGTACTTCAAATCAAAAGAAAACCTATGAATATTTCAATGAGATTAGAAATGAAAGTTCAGGAAGACTAATTGTTAAACCAAAATTTATTCGACATATTGGAAATTGGTCATATATAACAGTTATTAGTACTGGTCAACTTTTATTGTGCCCAGGTATAAGTGATGTATGGGAATTTAATTCGGTGAGTAACAATCAAGGATATGCTCAGGGAGCACATGTTGCATACTCTACGGTTAAGGAAATATATAATGGATTTGAAGATAATTATTCTATTGAATCATCATTTACAAATTGGGAAGCAAATTATATGAATCATGCTCCTTCAAATATTCCTTCTATAGTGCATCCTCTTAATGGGAGTTTAGAAAAGATGATCTATTATGATAGTGATGGGAATATTGTTTTATCGAGAGATTATAATTTTGTTAGAACTAATAAAAGAAGAGCTGTTAATGCAGCTTATGACCCTCATAATAATGGTGTGTGTGCGAAAGATGCATTATTTGATGTCCATTATTATGGCACCTATGCATATAATGTAGAGCTTCAAAAGGTAATTGAAAAATCTTATTTGGATGGAGGTATTTTAGAAACAGAAACGGATTATACTTACGATTCGTACAAGCAATTACTTACTGAAACGACAGAAGATAGTAAAGGTAACTTAGTTGAAAATATATATTATTATCCAAACCCTGATACCCGCACCGGATTGACTCTACCTGCTAACCAGGAAAGTGTTTTAAATGCAATGTGGGATAAAAATTATATTGCATATCCTTTTAAAGAGCTTAAAAAAGTAGATGGCAGTACTGTAAATATAAGTGAAAGGATCTTTTCTGATATTGACGATCAAGGATTATATTATAAACCAACTACTATAAGAAAGCGTTTAAATGAAACTGCTGATTGGGCAATAGAAAACTTGGAATATAACAATGCTGATTTGGTACAATATAACAAAGAAAATGATGCTAAATATTCCTACTATTGGGGTTATAATAATCAATACCCTGTTGCAAAAATTGAAAATATGGATAACAGCGCAATCCAGGCAAATGCAACGCTAAAAAATTACCTTGATTTGCTGGATGATTATACGGTTATAAATTCAACAAACAAAGCAGCTTATAAAACCCTTAACAGTAATATTAGGGGAGAACTGCCTGCTAATGTCCTAATTACAACTTATACATACGACCCATTAATAGGAATAACATCAGTAACAGGGCCCGACAACGAAATGATGTTTTATGAATATGATAATTATGGACGTTTGGTATTAATTAAAGATGATGACGGAAATATTATTGAGCGATATACATACAATTTTATAGATATTGAATAAATAAGAAATAAATTATTTATAACTGAAAAGCGTAAGGTAATTAACCATACGCTTTTTTACATTATCAAAGAACTAAAAAATATAGTAATTTTAGCAAATGAATTTATTCATTAAAAGTATTATTATTACTTTAATCTCTTGTTATAATCATATGCATCCCGTGCATGTAATTATAATAAACATGGATTACGTACAGGATAAAAACGAGATATCTTTATCATATAAAGTACACAAAAAAGATTTTCAATTATTATTTGCACACTTATACCAGTTAAATATCGATTTTGAAAAAGAAGGCGATTATAACAAATACAAACCTAAGATTGATGAATATTTTTCAAAAAAATTTAAATTAGTTGAAAAAGAAAATGAACTGGACTTATTGAATAAAGGGATAAAAACCGATGAGGAGCATGTATGGTTTTTTTATAGAATATCACTAAAAGAAAAATTAAAAAGTATAAAGGTTTTGAATACATTATTATTAGATTTATATTTTGATCAGAAAAATTTAATGATAATTCAGTGTTCGGGTACGGAAAAGGGTTATCGATTTGATATTAACAAAAGAGAAGAAATTATAAATTTTGAAGAGTTTTAAAAAGTATATAAGTGCTATTATATTGTTGATGTTGCTTTTATCTAAATTACAAGCAACACACAACAGGGCAGGAGAAATTACATATGTGCAAATTTCGGAGTTAACTTATGAGGTAACAATAACAACGTACACTTATACATTGAGTAATGTCGAAAGGAAAGAGCTTGAGGTTGAATGGGGCGATGGTACTTTTTCAACAGTTCCAAGAAAAGATTTGGTTAAACTACCGAATTTTTACCAGAGAAACAGGTATGTGGCCAGGCATACATTTCCCGGTCCGGGCATATATGAAATACTGGTACAAGACCCAAACAGGAATTTTGGTGTAAATAATATTACAAATTCTGTAAATACAGTGTTCTCGGTAAAAACAAAATTATTTGTAAATCCCGAATTAGGATTTAATAGCACGCCAACCTTATTGAATCCGCCAATAAATCAGGCAGTGCAATGGAGAACCTTTATTCATAACCCCAGTGCATACGATCCTGAGGGCGATAGTTTAGCATATTCATTAACAGAGTGTACCGGAGAAGATGGTGAACCTATTAGCGGATATGAATTACCACCGGCAACCAGTTATATAGGTATTAATGAAATTACCGGCGACTTTATTTGGAATACCCCACCTGATACCGGAAAATATAATGTAGCAATAAAGATTGATGAATGGCGCGGGGGTGTTAAGATTGGGTCGATAACACGCGATATGCAGATTGATGTATATTCTTCAGAGAATCACCCGCCGGAGGTTGATTCGATAGGAGAAGTTTGTGTTTTAGTAGGAGATACCGCAAATGTATTAATTCGAAGTACAGATATTGACATGAACCAGATTGAGCATACTGCTACCGGAGGGCCTTTTTTATTTGAAACCAGCCCTGCAACAATTGAGGAGGTTTCGAGTATCCCGGGAGAGGTTGTTTCAAGGTTTACATGGATAACGCACTGTAACCACATTCGTAAAGAACCATACCTGATAGTTATTGCGGCAAAAGATAATCATCCGGATGTAAACCTGGTTGATTTAGAAAGGTTGCTGGTTAAGGTAATTGGCCCTGCACCATACGGATTAGAAACAGAACCGGGAAATGGATTTATTCGTTTAAACTGGAAGGAACCAGGTTGTGCTGTCGGAAAATATTTAATATATCGAAAAGTAGGTTCGCATAACTATATGCATGATAGTTGTACTACAGGTTTGCCTGAAGAATCGGGATATGAGTTTGTAGGGGAAACAAGCGATACATTATATATTGATAACGATAATGGTGAAGGGCTTGTGCAAGGATTTAATTATTGTTACAGAATAGTTGCAGAGTATAAGGATGAAGCCCGGAGTTTTCCGTCAGAAGAGCAATGTGCTTCATTAGCTCCCGGATTCCCTACAATAACCAATGTAAGTGTTTTAAATACTGATGTGGCTAATGGAGAGATTATGGTTCGTTGGGCTAAGCCTGAGCGTTTAGATACAGTGCCCGGAGCAACAGGGCCATACAAATACATAATTCTGAGGTCGGATGATGAATTTGGGATGAGGTTACGTAGGGTTGATTCTATTTCGGACTTGGATGATACAACATTTTTTGATTCAGGGTTAAATACAGCAGATATTCAGTATTCATATGAGATAGCATTATACAATGATGCACCCGGAAACAGGTTTAGAATAGGAATACCACAGTTGGCATCAACAATATTCCTGGACTTAAAGCCTTCCGACAATAATATCGAAATAAATATAAAGAAAAATACCCCATGGCTGGATAATGAGTATGTAATATATCGATATAATAATGCGGCACTTTTGTTTGATTCCATTGCATATACAACATCCAGGACATATAATGACAGTAAACTTAAAAATGGCAATACCTATTGCTATAAAGTAAAAAGTATTGGGACATATAAGATCGATACGGCAAATTATCCTACAATGAATTGGTCGCATGAAAATTGCCGGATACCTGAAGATTTCCAAAGGCCATGCCCTCCGACATTGGAAGTTAGGTCATCATGCGATAGTATGAAAAATGTACTGAGTTGGAATAACCCGAATTTAACATGCGCTGACGATGTAATTGCTTATAAAATCTATTTTACGAGTAGCTCGGAAATAGAGATGGATTCGATTCGTAGAATTGAGGGAGCAGAAAATACTTTTTTTGAACATTTTATTGAAGATGAAGGATTGGAATCAATGGGAGGTTGTTATGCTGTGGCAACAGTAGATTCATTCAATAATGAGAGTGAAATTTCTTTTGTGCAATGTGTCGATAACTGTTCATACTTCGAACTCCCCAATGTATTTTCTCCTAATGGTGATAATATTAATGATGTATATACAGCCAAAAACCCATTGAATTATGTTAAACAGATTGATATGAAAATATATAATCGATGGGGCAATATAGTTTACGAAACAGATAACCCATTAATAAAATGGGATGGTAAAGAGAAAAATACTAATAAAATGGTTCCCACAGGAGTCTATTATTATATTTGCGATGTTTGGGAACCCCGAATATCGGGACTGGAGTTAAGAAGTATAGTTGGATTTATTCACGTTTATACTCAAAATACGGGTGAAGTAATAAATTATGAATAAAAAATTAATAATAATAGTATTAATAATATTTCCATGTTTTGTTTTTTCACAAAATTTAAAAACAAGGGAAATAAAACCTTTTATTGATATTGAAACAGGGAATTATAAAGAAGCTATAAATTTACTTGAAGCACTTATTAATGAAAATAAACATCCTGATTATTATTTAGCATTAATAGAAGCAAATTATAATATTGGGAAACTAAATGAAGCTATCAGTTATTGCAATGAACTTGATAAGGCAAAACCGGCATATGCAAGCAAGTATAAAATAAAAATTTTCCTTCAACAGGATAACCCGGAGAAAGCTTTGGAAGCTTTACAGGAGAATCTAAAATCGAGATATAAAATACCATTGTACAAATTGATGAATGATAACGAATACTCAAAGCTTAATAGCAAAGGAGAGATTGACAAAGTGTTATCTTCAAATACATATTCTAAAACTGAGCGGCAATTATACCGGGTAGAAAGACTGTATTACGATGAGAAATACGATCAGTCATTATTTATGCTTAATGAAATCCTGATAAGGAATGACAATATAGCACATGCACATTATTTGCTAAGCAAAGTATATTATGAGACAGGAAGTACCAAAGAATCTTTACGGTCAATTAATAATGCTCTGAACATTAAGCAATCAAATCCGGATTATTTGAAACAAAGGATATTGTTGAATAGTGAGTTAAAGGAATTTAATTCAGCTTTACAGGATATTGAAAAATTAATACGAATAATGCCTTATGATATTAATTTTTATATAAAAGAGGCTGATTTATTATTTAAAACCGGAAGTTTTGAAAAAGCAGTAAGTTTAACACATAATATATTAGAGCTTTGTCCTGATAATGCCGAAGTATTGTACTTAAGCGGCAAGTCAAACTTTATGAATGGGGATTATTTTGAGGCTTTAAAGGAGGTTAATTATTCATTAGAAGTTAATATTACCAAGAATTCATACGAGTTACGAGGAGATATTTATTCGGCTACAAATACTTTTGAGTATGCACTTCGGGATTATTCAATGTACCTGGATATTGACCCTTATAACGGAGAAATATATGCTAAAAAAGGATTAGTACGATTGAAACTTGGTGATAAAAAAGGGGCATGCTCCGATTGGAAAAAAGGGAAGAGGTATGGTAGTTATGAGGCCGCGAAGTATATAGAGGAGCATTGCGAATAAAAAGCCTGAAATAAAAGAAATATGCAAGCTAAGGGTGCGTTTATTATATCTAAATAGTAATGAAAAGAAAGATTTACATAAAGCAATGGTTAGAACTAAAACCATATGATAAACAAATAACCACCGATAGTTATTATTTGAAACTATCAAATGACATTAAGACGACTTTAATAATGCAATATTCTCTTGTTTTGATGTATTTAAATGAAAAAGAGATTGATTTAATATCTTGTTTTTTAGCATCATATTTTGAAGATATTATTTCTGAAACAAATATTTGGATTTCATTTTTAGACTGTCACACAAAACTTTACAATAAGAAACTTCCTTTTTATGATACTAACGAATACTTTGAAGGTGAAATTAACGAACAAGATATTTCATTTTTAATTTGGTATTTTCTAAACACAATTCAAGAGGATAAATTTATTAGCCCATTTAATGATTTTATTAGTGATGTTGCTTCAGATGTCATGCAAATACTTGAAAAAGAATATGAGTATGCACCGGAAAATGAACACTTAAAATCTTTTTATTATATAGATACAAATGAAAACGATTATTATGTAGTGCGTAATCTTATTGATACAATCCTTTGTAATACGTATCTATTCTTTACTGACACTTCATTAAAACTAGAACAGCGGGAAAATGAATTAATAAAACAAAACGATGATGAAAACCTATTAATGTATCTGCAAGACAATAGAGATTCTTTCGTACATAAAACCTGTACACGCTTATTAAGCATGACAGGAAAAGAATGGGCAGCAAGGGTATTGGGGAAAGTACATCCTGTAGGTGTGGATTTACTTAATATGTCTCAGAGAATTACGGGATACTTTTTGTACAAGGGACAAGATGATTTTGATATATTTTTAGAACATATAGCTTCAGGAAAAGAATTTAAATTAACTAAAAAATCTTTCGAACAATATTCAGAACTAAAAGAGATAGATAGTATCCTGTTTATAGGTATTGTTCAATGGAAAAATGAATGGTGGTTTTCGGGAGCAAATTTTCAAATTGAATTTAATGCAGATTTAATTTTAGAGGAGAAAAATTCTTTTAAAAGTAGAATGGAAGTAAACTTTCTTGACCATGATAAACAAGATACAGATAGTATACTAAAACAGCAATTGGATGCCTTTTTGTCCTATAACAATGGTTACCCTGTTGCATTTATGCCATCTGACAAGATTGAGGATTTTTATAAAAACTATATAGAGTATTACAATAACTCTTTAAACCTTTCTAAAAGAGAAAAAAAACGAGCAAAAAAAGAAGGCTATATTGGTGATAAAGATAACAGTAGATTTGATTTTTCAGAAATTTCTGAGACAGGCTTGTTTTTCTTTAATCCAAATAGTGGTGGAGAAATAGCGCTAGATGTTAATAGTGCATTTCCATTAAATAACAACCCCTATTTTGATGTTAAAGAAAGTGAAAATAATATAATGCATTTGTTAATGTCTGAAGAGATGTCAACAGAACTGGCAAAGTATTGTATTGATAATTGTAAAACAGATTTGCCTTTTTTTAAAGAAGGTGTAGGAAAAAAATATTTAGATGATATTGATTTCTTACTACGTTTTTGGAAAAAAGAAAATTATCATTCTAAACCCTCAATAACTTATACAGGACAAAATGAGCATTAGCCGGCAGGTAACAATATATAACTTAACGATATAACCAACTATTTAATAATTTTTTTAATCAATTCTTTTTTATCAGGTTCTTGCTGAATATAATCCCATGACCAAAAAATTACTCCTTTAGAGGGCTCTTTTAAAACCTCATCAAGGCAAGCCTTGAATTCATCGACAGTAAATCTATTATCTCTGTAACATTCTTTGACCTGTATGCTGGGAATTACATTTTCAATACCCTGCTTACTTAAATCCTGAACAATAGAATTTATCCATTCAGGAGGCCTGTAAAGCATAAACGTATAGCACATAGGCGATATATAATCAACATATTTTGATAATGATTTAAAATCCTGCCCGACAATATTTTTAATAGCCCCATTATAATCATTCGGCCTCCAGGGCACAGCATGTAAATTGAATTTAATATCCAGATCAACTTCTTTCAATTCAGATGTAAACGTAGAAACAAAACCGGTTATTTGTTCTGTTTTCCAATTGGCCCAGTCTTCTCTGTAATTCGTAATAATCCATTGAGACTTATCTTTAGTACAACTTAATTCATTAGGTAAAACGATATTATTTTCACTACAGAATAATTTGACACAATGATCGCAAAAGCAGGCCTCCGGAATTGAATCAGGATGAAAATTAGGATCAATCATTTCCCAATATGCAAAATACCTTATAAAATCCATACTAATTCCGGTTGGTTCAGTTTCTTGTATTAATTTCTTAGCATGATCAGTCATCATTGATTGATAAGCAGGCCGTGTCGGACAAACAAACTCTACCCAACTTTCTTTAGCTGGTGTTCCTTTATCGGTAATAGCATATAAAGAGGAGTCTTTTTTAAGTGCCGGGGGATTGAAATAAATCGGGTAAATAATAAAGACATCAATCTGGTGGCTTTTAGCTTGATCCATAAAAGATTTATTTCGTGCAATCCCTTCACTGACAAATGCAGTATTTATACCAATTTCACACCATTGATTAATAAGCTCTGGAATGGGTTCGCTTAATTCATAAATCTTAACACCAATTAGTTTATTATCTGCACTGTTATTACAGGATATAAATAATGTACATATTAAGATTGATAAAATAAAAACTCTATTAATTACTTTCATATTTATTGTTTTTTAGGAGGAAATACATCAAATAAAGTAAAATCTACCCAATATAATCCTTGTGTATTGGGAATTCTATCTAAAATTTCTTTACTAATTGTTTTCATTGGGTCATCAAAATCAGACCACCATTTTTTATCATAAGGATAACCGAATTGAAATCCTACTTTAGCTGGAGCAAATTGTTTTCCCCAATCTTCAAACTCACTAACCATTTGCTCCATTGAGTTAAACATTTGACTATCATCAATAAATACAATATTATCTCTTTTAGTTGGTGGCATTTTTTCAATTAGCCAGTGTTTTAGAAATAGTTTGTAATCAGGATTAACGGAATGAATAAGGCCTAACCAACTTTGAGCCAATGCATCCGCAACAGGTTCTCCATCTGGCTCATCAACAGACTTATACCATTCAACATCAACTCCAAAACCTATAACACAAGGATGGTGTTTGTATTTATTCAATACCAGAGGTATTAGCTCTTCAACAGAAGCATTGCCCGGCTCTACTTGTAACCATATCTTAAAACCATTTTTGTCAAATTGGTTTAATATTTCTTCATTATAATCACTATCCGAATATTTTATTAAAGTATCCTGAGGTTCAACCGGAAAATTTAGATAAGTCCCATTGTCTCTTAAAACACCTACAATCCAGATAGAAGCCGGCGATGAGTTACTATATTTCTTAGAAATTTCCTTCCCTACATTAACCCAATAATCAACTCCTGCATCATATTCTATTCCGTAACTGGAAAAACGATAACCTGTTCTTAATGAAGTATCAGAGTTTTCAATAATACTGTTATCAATGGTTTCATCTTGTGGAAGGTTTTCAGACTTGCAACTTATTAAGTATACAAGTAATATAAAAAGAAGTATGATTCTATATTTCATAACGTTTAGTTTTTTATTTATAAAAATTAACTCACCTAATCCTTTCACATGATTTTTATCGCGAAAAGATTAATAATCAGATAAATAAAATAACTAACCGTCAATATTATCAATGTAAATTTAGGAATAAATTTACATATTAAAACAGGATATACTAATAAAAAAATGTTGTATAAAAAATAAGTTTGTAAGATTCAGTAAATAAGTTATTTAACATATTATTTTTGATGCTTGTAAAATATAATTTTGTAAGTTATTATTTGAGTCCTTAATTTTGGATTTTTAAATAATTGATTAGAAACAGTAAAATGGAAGATATAAATAAAAAAGAAACAATAACAATTCAGGATATTGCAAAAAAATTGAATATTTCTGCTTCTACTGTTTCAAGAGCATTAAAAAATAATTCAAGGATAAGTAATAAAACAAAAAAAGAAGTATGGCAGACTGCGAGGGAGTTGGGATACCAATTAAATTCTCCTAATTACTACTTTGATTCGGGATTACCAAAAAACATAGGAGTTATAGTTCCTCAAATAAACGATAGTCTATACCTGGGTGTTATTGAGAGAATACAGAAGGATGCTCATGCTAGCGGTTATAATTTAATTGTATCTTATACTCAAAATTCTACTGAAGTAGAAGAGAAGATAGTTAAGAATTTTATAAACCTGAATTTAGATGGAATAATAATTTCTTTAGTAGGAAGTGATTCCAAACCTCAATATATTGAAGATACAATTAAATCTGGCATTCCTTTGGTTTGTTTGCATAATACAAACTTTGAACTGCCAGTTCCGAAAATTATTTTGGATGCATACCAGGGAGTGTTTAAGGCTGTTAAACATTTGCTTTCTTTGGGCTGTAAGAAAATATCCTTAATGCTGGGTGATGATAAAGCATCAGAGTATTCCGAAATGTTAAATGGGTTTAAGATGGGTTTAACAAGTTCGGGTATTAAGTTTAAAAAGGAATTTATTACATATACTAATTTAAAAAACGGAATTGAACAAACATTAACAGAATTGTTTGATCATAAAAGCCGGCCGGATGCAATAATAACTGCCAATAGTTATTGCGCGGTTCAAACTATTTCTTTCTTAAAAAATATGGGTATTAGGATTCCTCAGGATGTGGCAGTAGTTAGTTTTGGGAGTGGGTATTATCATAAACTTTTTACGCCATCAATAACTTCAATTCATTATTCAGCAGGTGATGTGGGAAAGGCTGCCCTTAAACAATTATTTGAATTGATTGAAAAAAGAAAAAAGGATATACCTTTTCATGAAAAATCAATTGTAGCTCCTGTAAAACTTGTAATAAGAGGATCTTCTTTACGCGATTAATTTATCTATTTTTCAGAATTAACTCATCTGTGCAATAAATTGCACAAGCATGTATTGTAGTAAGTGTCAGAAAAATAGACAAATAGAAAATAATATTTTTTTATATTAATTTATTAATGTATTTATTGTGCAAAAAATTGCATTAATTTGAGAATTCAAATAGTTTTATGTGCAAAATTGTGCTAACTATATTGAATTTAAAATGATACGCAAACTATTCTTATTTATTGGCATTATTGCATTGTTTTCATGCAATGGGAAAACAGACACTAAAAAATTTCATACTAACTTATCTGTTGATTGGAAAATAACATCTTCTAAGAATTTGGAAGAATCAGGGGATAAGATCTCAAAAGTAGGTTTTGATGACAATTCCTGGTACAGCATTGACCTACCTTCAACCGTTTTAAATTCACTGGTCAAGAACGGTGTATATAAGGATATTTATTTTGGGAATAATTTAGAAAAAATACCTGCAGATCAATTTAAGGTACCATGGTGGTATCGCAAAACATTTTATTCTAAAAATACTAAAAACCAAAATACGCATTTAGTTTTTTATGGTATCAATTATCGTGGTAATATATGGTTAAATGGAAATTTGATAGCTTCTGCAGATGATATTGAAAGTCCGTTTAGGCAATTTGATATTGATATCTCAAATTATATAATTGACGGAGAAAACACATTAGCAGTCGAAATAATACCTCCTAAAAGGGATGATCTGACTATTGGATTTGTAGATTGGAATCCCAGGGCACCTGATAACAATATGGGAATATGGAGGGAAGTTTACTTAGAAACATCAAAAGGAGTATCTATTAAAAATACATTTGTTCAAACTGATGTTAACGAAGAGACTTTGGCAGAAGCATTTCTGGATATTTCAACAGAAGTTACAAATCATTTTAGTGAAGAAAGTAAAGTAAAATTATTAATGGAAATTGATGGTGTTACTATTTCAAAAGAAATAACATTAAGCTCGAAGGAAACAAGAATTGTTAAATTCAACTCGAAAGAATTTGAAGATTTACATTTTAAAAACCCCAAATTATGGTGGCCAAATAACTTAGGTAAACCGGAACTATACAATTGCAAGATTTTATGTTTAGTAAATGAAGAATTATCGGACGAAGAAAATGCAAGATTTGGAATCCGCGAAATTGAACAATATGTAAACAGCGAAGGGCATAAAGGATTTAAAGTAAATGGAAAGAAAGTTCTGATTAAAGGAGGCGGCTGGGTTGATGATTTAATGTTAGCTGATACGAAAGAAAAAGTGGAAGCGCAGATTCAGTATGCTAAACATATGAATCTTAATACTATCCGATTAGAAGGATTCTGGGGAAATGATAAGACTATTTATGAAAAGGCAGATGAATACGGGGTCTTATTAATGATTGGATGGAGTTGCCATTGGGAATGGGAAGGATATTGCGGGCGTCCCGAAACAGAATATATGTGTATTACAACACCTGAGGATATGGAACTTCAGGCAAAGGGATATAGAGACCAGGTTGTTTGGTTAAGAAATCATCCGAGTATTTTTCTTTGGGTTTATGGAAGTGATAAATTACCTCACCCTGACCTGGAAAGAAAACTAAATAAATACATGGAAGGAGTTGATACGACCAGGCCTATATTAGCATGTTGTAGATCCCGGGATTTTGATATAGAGCATTCTAATGTAAGTGAGGTAAGTGGATCAATAGGTGTGAAAATGTTAGGCCCCTATGGATATGTGACACCTAATTATTGGTACTTAGACAAAAATATAGGTGGTGCCTATGGCTTTAATACAGAAACAGGGCCTGGCCCTCAGGTGCCTCCAATTGAAAGTATTAAAAAAATGCTTCCTGAAGAAAACTACTGGCCAATTGATGAAATGTGGGAGTTTCACTTGGGAAGAAATGAGTTTCAAACTTTAGATCGCTATTTAAAGGCTTTTAATGCAAGATATGGCGAGGCAAGTAGTTTAGAAGATTTTGCTTTTAGGTCACAGATTTCAAATTATGAAGCTATCAGAGGAATGTTTGAAGCATTTGCGGTAAATAAATACAACTCTACAGGTATTATACAATGGATGTATAATTCTGCATGGCCGGAAATGTTTTGGCAATTGTTTGATTGGTATCTTATGCCTAATGGTGCTTTTTATGGCACGAAGGTAGCATGCCAGCCTCTTAGTCTTATTTATAATTATGCCGATAATAATATATATGTATCGAATGAATTTAATAAAGCATCTAAAAATCTTAGAGCAGAAATTACTATACTGGATATTAATTCAAAAGTACTATTATCAAAAGAAGTCTCATTTGATATAGATGCTACTTCGTCAAAAATGATTTTTAAGATTCCTAAAATAACAGATCTATCAAGCACATATTTTCTTGATTTGAAGTTGAAGTCTCAGGGAGTAGAAGAAAGTAGAAACTTTTACTGGCTATCTACTAAAAAGGATGTTCCTGATTTCAAAAATTCTGAATGGTATGTAACACCATATAAGGATTTTGCTGATTTTACAGCATTAAATAAGCTTACACAGGCTAAAGTTAATGTAATTTCTAAGTTTGAAGAGAGTGAGAATGATCAAATGTTAAATGTAGTAATAGAAAATGTATCTGATAAAATCGCCTTTTTTATAGAATTCAGGGTATTCTGTGAAGAAACCGGAGAAACCATATTGCCTGTATTTTGGAGTGATAATTATATTTCCTTGCTTCCTGGAGAAAGAAGATCTCTAAGTGCTAAGTTTAAGGTAAAAGATTTGAATGGAAATACTCCTGCATTTGAATATAAAGGCATGAATATTAATTAGTAAATTATAAACTAAATGAAGAAAAATTACACTATAGTCGGATTAATATTTTTGATATTTTTTGTAATATCTTTCATTACAAATATTCTAAATTCAATTATGCCAAATATAAAGGTGAGTTTTGAACTTAGCCGTAGATTAGTTGCTTTTATACCCTTCTCATTTTTTATTGCATATGGAGTTATGTCAATTCCGGCAGGCATTCTTATTGAAAAATACGGAGGTAAAAAAACTATAATAATTGCTTTTTTATTTGCATTAGCCGGTTCTTTTATTTTTGCTTCATCACCATCATTTATTGTAATGCTCCCTTCGCTTTTTCTTATTGGAATAGGTATGGCAATATTACAAGTAGCAATTAATCCGCTTTTAAGAGCATCGGGTGGTGAAGAACATTTCGCATTTTTATCAGTAATGGCACAATTAGTTTTTGGTGGAGCATCAGCCATTAGTCCTTATATCTACAGATATTTAGTTGAAAACTTAAATAATTATACCGATACAGGAGGGATACTTCTTAACACTCTTTCTAAAATTGTACCAACAGATTTATCCTGGGTATCATTATATTGGATTTTTACTATAGTAATTGTCGTGGTTGTAATTGTAATTTTTAGTATTAAATTTCCAAAAGTTGAATTACAAGATGATGAAAAGTCAGGTACCGGAGCTACATATTTAGAATTATTAAAAAACAAATATGTTATTTTATTCTTTCTTGGAATATTTGCTTATGTTGGAACAGAATCAGGAGTAGCTAATTGGGTATCTCAATTCCTAAAAGAATACCATGGTTACAGCCCTGAGATTGAAGGGGCCAATACAATCAGTAAATTCTGGTTATTCCTTACTTTTGGATGTTTTCTTGGATTAGTTTTATTAAAAATATTTGATAGTAAAATAGTTCTTATTGTATTTTCAACTGCTGCAATTATATCATTAACAGTTGCATTGTTAGGGCCGGGGCATGTTGCATTAATTGCATTCCCGCTTGTTGGTTTTTTTGCATCTGTAATGTGGTCAATAATTATTTCATTAGCGTTAAACTCGATTCCAAAACATCATGGTGTATTTTCAGGAATCTTAATTACAGGAATTATTGGAGGTGCCATTTTACCTGTAATTATAGGTTTTTTAAGTGATTTAATCGGATTAAAATTCGGAATGATGTTTATGTACATCACATTAGGATACATATTGAGTATTGGTATATGGGCCAAGCCATTAATAAACAATAAAACAATAAAATTAAAAAACGATTAATAATATAGGATTATATGTGTAAAGAAATGGATGTAATTGGAGTCGATATCGGAGGGACTCATGTACGTGCCGGAAAAGTAAGAAATGGCAAAATTATAAGCTGTGCAACAGATTTTATTCCGTCAGAAGTGGAAGATCCAATGTTAGTTACGTGCACGGTAATTAAAACTATAAAAAAGGTTTTTGATGGCGATATAGCTGCTATAGGAATTGGTATTCCCAGCCTTGTAGACAGAGACAAAGGAATAGTATATGATGTTCAGAATATACCTTCATGGAAACATATTAACCTGAAAAACATTATTGAATCAGAGTTTAATGTAAGTGTATTTTTGGATAATGATGCAAACTGTTTTGCTATAGGTGAGTATTTTTATGGAAAAGGGGCTAATATTTCAAGCCTTGTTGGGCTAACTATAGGTACAGGAATTGGAGCCGGAATAGTAGTTAATGGGAAACTTCTTCAGGATTCAAATTGTGGCGCGGGTGAGTTTGGGATGTTACCATATTTAGATGAAACATATGAAGATTATTGCAGTGGTAAATATTTTAAAGGAAAGTATAAAATAAATGGGGATGGCCTATTTGAGAAAGCTTTAAATGATGATCAGGAGGCAATTAGGATATTTGATGAGTTTGGTAAACATGTTGGAAATATTATTAAAGCAATAATGTTTACAGTCGATCCTGAAAAAATTATAATAGGTGGGTCTGTATCTAAAGCATCAAGATTTTTTAGATTTCAGATGATGAAACAGTTGGATACTTTTCCTTTTTCAAATGCAAGGAAAAAAATTCAAATAGAATTTTCAGAAATATTACAACCGGGATTACTTGGAGCAGCAGCACTGTGTTTAGGTAAGAATGAGTTAATAACAAACTATTATGAAACAGCAAATACCTGATCAAACAAAACCAATATTAGGTATTAATCTTAGCGGAAAATTCCTTCGCTTAGGTAAAGTGGTTGATAGTAAAATTGAAAAAAGTATTTTAAAAAATATTAGTAATAGAGAACCTGAAGAAGTTATTCTTAAAGAGATTATATCTGCTATAGATGAAGTTATTGATGATGACGTTGCCGGAATAGGGATTGGAGTACCAAGTATTGTAAATGTAAAAAAAGGAATAGTATATAAAGGAGTGAATATTCCTTCTTGGCGTGAAGTTCACCTAAAAGAAATTCTGGAAGATAAATTTAATGTAAATGTTTATGTAAACAATGATGCAAACTGTTTTGCTATTGGAGAAAAATATTATGGTAAAGCTCAAAATCATGAAAATATAGTTGGCTTAATAATAGGTTCAGGTATGGGTGCCGGTATTATATTTAACGGACATTTATTTTCAGGAGAAAACTGTGGTGCAGGTGAGTTTGGTACTATTCCTTTTAAAGAACATGATTACGAATATTATTGTAGTGAAGGTTTTTTCGAAGAAAAATATGGTATAAAAACCGAAGAACTTTTTGAAAGGGCTAAACAGAAAGATAAAATTGCCTATGCAATATTTGAACAGTTTGGTTATAATTTGGGAAATGCTATTAAAACAATTATGTATGCTGTAGACCCTGAATTCATTGTGTTAGGAGGACGCCTGTCAAAAGCATTTCCATATTTTGAAAAAGCTATGCTTGAGGAAGTTAAAACCTTTCAGTACAAGCACACGGTTAAACAACTAACAATTGTACCCTCAAATGAACCTGATATTGCAATTCTGGGTGCAGCAGCACTTTATTTAGATGCTCATAATAGAACATTAAGTAAATAAAATAATTAACTCTCAATATATCAAAGTAATAAATAAACTAACAAAAAACTGACAAATTAAAAACTTATGGAAAAGATGATTCGTGTTAAGTCTCTAAGTAATAAGAGATTTTTCAATCTTAAGTGCTTGTTGACAATGCTGTTTTGTATTGCCCAACTGAGTTTGTTCTCGCAGAGTTTAAAAGTAGCTGGAACAGTTACAGATAATTCTGGCGCAACACTTCCGGGTGTTAATATTATAGTAAAAAATACATCAATCGGAAGTGTAACCGATTTAAATGGAACATATTCTATTGATGTTCCAAATGATGCTATTTTGGTTTTTTCATCAATTGGATATCAAAACCAAGAAGTTACATTAGCTGGACAAACTGTTTTAGATATCGTAATGCAAGAAGCATTTTATGATTTCGACGAAGTTGTTGTAACAGCTTTAGGAATTAAAAGAGAGCAGAAATCTTTAGGTTATTCTGTAACAGAAATCAAAAGCGATGAAATTACTGAATCTGGAAATTCAAATCCTATTGCTGCATTATCTGGTAAAATTGCAGGTGTAAACATAACTCAAACATCAGCAGGACCTTCAGGTTCTTCTCGAGTTGTAATTCGTGGATATACTGAAATTGCTGGTGACAATCAACCATTATATGTAATTGACGGTATACCTGCTATAAACAAAACACTTGGACAAGCAGGTCAATATGGTGGTTATGATATGGGAGATGGACTTTCAGATATTAATCCTGATGATATTGAGTCTGTTTCAGTATTAAAAGGTGCAGGTGCATCTGCTCTTTATGGAAGTAGAGCTCAAAATGGAGTTATTCTTATAACTACAAAAACGGGTAAAGCACAAAAAGGTATTGGAGTGGAGGTATCTAGTTCTTTAACATTTGATGTTGTTGATACTCATTTTGATACGTACCAAACAAAGTATGGTATGGGTTCAAATGATAGTTTACCTGTAAATAGCTCTACTGCATATATTAACACAGCATGGGGCCAAAGATTAAATTCAAATATTAATATCACTCATGTTGATGGTGTTGAACGTCCTTATAAATTACAAGAAGATAGAATTAAAGATTTCTTCGATGTAGGCGTAACGAATACAAATAATATAGCATTTACAGGCGGAAATGAAAACACCTCAATGAGATTGTCAATCTCAAACACAAGTAATAGTGACATTATTCCACAAAGTGGACTTGATAGATATTCAGTTAATTTGCGTACTTTTTCAAACTTTGGGAAACGACTAAAAGTTGATGCAAAAATTGGATATTCTCGTGAAGATATTGATAACAGGCCAGGATTAGGAGACTCTTATTATAACGTTGGAAAAACATTATCATCATGGGCGCCAAACGTAGATCCATCAATGTTAGAGAATTATTATAAAGATGAAAATGGTGAATATGTGTCATGGACAAATAGCTCATATAGTCCTAATCCATATTGGATTATTAACAATACCAGCAACTATAGTGAAAAAAACAGATATATCGGGATGCTATCGTTTGATTTAGAAATCATTAAAAATTTAACACTAAATGTTAAAGGAGGATTAGACAGATATGATTTTAAATTTGTTGATTTTCACGACATATATACTCCGAACAATGAAACAGGTATGCTTAACAATAGAAATGTTTTTAAACAAGAAACAAACCTTTCTGCATTACTAACATACACAGGAGATATTAACGAAGACATTAATTTCTCTGTGAGTGCTGGAGCAAACTTAATGAATGGGGATCACGATGCAATATATGTACAAGGTGTTGGAGCTAATGTTTCTGGAGATATGAGTATAAATAATTTCTCTAATGTTACAACTACTCCTTATGCCAGTAAAAAAGAAATACAATCGGTATATGGTTTTGGACAAGTAAGCTATAAAAACTTTATTTATTTAGATATAACAGCTCGTAACGATTGGTCTTCTGCTTTCTTTTCAGAAGTTAACACCGAAAGACAAGATTTTAGTTATTTCTACCCATCAGCTTCTTTAAGTTTTCTAGTAAATGAAGCTATTGAATTACCTTCATTAATTTCATTTGCAAAAGCTAGAATATCTTGGTCACAAATTGGTAGTGATACCGATCCTTTTTTAACACAAAGAAGGTACTCTTTCTCAAGTAGAGCTGTGGGAAACACTCCATTTGCATCTGTTTCAGGAAATATTGCACCTCTTTTAAATGCAAAACCTCAATCAACGACATCAATTGAGACTGGTATCGATGTAAGATTCTTTTCTAATAGATTAGGACTAGATGTAGCATATTATAACGATGTTACAAATGATATGCTTGTGACCATTCCTGTAGACCCTACATCGGGTTTTGCAAATAGACTAGCTAATACAGGCGAAATAAAAAATCAGGGCCTTGAGATTCTATTAAATACAGTTCCCGTTAAAACAAAAGATTTAAGATGGGATTTAACATTTAATTTTGCTAAAAACTGGAACGAAGTTGTAAAACTTAACGACGAAGTAGAGCAAATTACCATTGCTGATGCACGTTGGGGTGGTGTTTTTGTAAATGCAGCTGAAGGTAAAGAATATGGAGAATTGTGGGGATTAGGCTATTCTCTTGATGAGAACGGTAATAGACTTATGCAAAATGGTTATGCTCAATCTGAAAGTAAAAAACTTGGAAATATCCTACCTGATTGGACTGGTGGTATTAGATCTAACTTAAATTATAAAGGTATTAACTTAGGAATGGCTTTTGATATTAGAATGGGAGGAGATATTTACTCCATGACAAATAGTGGTATGGTTGGTAGCGGAACAAGTGATATTACCTTAGAAGGTAGAGACGAGCGTGAATATATTGCTGAAGGAATAGATATAGATACAGGAGATCCAAATGCAGTAATTGTAAAACCTAGTCACTATTGGAGTAACCTTAGTACAAGTGTAGCTGAAGAGTTTATTTATGATGCAAGTTTTGTTAAGTTAAGAGAATTAACATTATCTTATAATATTCCAGATAAATTTATTCAAAAAGCTAAATTACAAGGTTTAACTATTGGTTTTGTTGGTCGTAACCTTTGGACATTATACAAAAATGTTCCAAATATTGATCCTGAAACAACATATAATAATGGTAATGGACAAGGATTAGAGTATGGCTCAATACCTACACGCAAAAATTATGGATTTAAAATAAGCTTTAAATTATAAAAAAACATAATCATGAAAAAAATATTTTATTTATTAATAATATTATTTGCATTCGGGATATCATCGTGTGTTGATGATTTTGAAGAAATCAATTCAGATCCAAATGCATCAAATGTTCAACCAGAACATCTTTTCTCTCGAACTCTAATGTGCGTTTCATCAGATTTTGAACAAATTTGGCATACAAATTTAGGTATGTGTGGAGCTGCAGTTCAGCATGTTTGCGGTGCTTGGGATGCAAGTACAGGTATGCATTACGATCCAGCTAATGGAGCCAAAGTAATGTTTAATGAATTATGGGACAATTACTACATTAATGGAATAAATGGACTTACAGCCACTATTGATCTAACAGAAGATGATGAAGAATATCATAATTTACATTATGCTGCAAGAGTTTGGAAAGTATATCTGTTTTCAAGATTAACAGACATGTATGGTGACATTCCATATTTTGAGGCAGCAAGAGGAGTTGAAACAGGAAACTTTACTCCTAAATTTGATCTTCAATCTGAAATTTATACAGATTTCTTTAATGAACTTGATATAGCAGTTAAAGCGTTTGATAATACAAAAGCCGATGTTCAAGGTGATTTATTATATGATGGAAACGTTGATAACTGGATTAAATTTGCAAATTCTTTAAGGTTAAGATTAGGATTAAGATTAAGCAAAGTAAATTCTACAGAAGCAGAAACTCAAGTTAGAGCTGCAATATTAGGTGGTGTTTTTGAGAGCAATTCTGATAACTGTGCAATTCCTTATGGAAATTACCCAAGTGCTTCTGGAGAATTTAGAGCTAATGGTACAGGTCATTTATATGCTGAGAAAGATCTAGATCAAGGTAGAGCTGGATTTAGAGTAACCGACACTTTGGTTAATTACATGAGATCAACTAGCGATCCTAGATTATATATATATGCAAGATTATACGATGTATCTAGCACTGAATATGTTGATATTACTGACTGGTTTGATGAAAGTTTTCACAAAGGATTACCACAAGGAAACTTTTGGTGGTATGACCCTATGCCGGAGTATGAAGACTGGGGACATTGGTACGATGCTGGAGAATTAAATGGTGGACCTGAAGATGGTTACTGGCATGATTATACATCAAGATATTTAATGCCTTCTGAATATATGGCAAAACCTGAAAATCCATTTTATGCAATAACTTACGGCGAAGTTGAATTACTTCTTGCTGAAGCTGCTATAAATAGCTGGGGTGCACCTAGTGGGGCAAATACTCATTTAGTAAATGGTGTTAGAGCTTATTGCGAGCTAATACCTGAAGCATTAACTGGTGCTCCTACAATTTCAGCATCTGACGTTGATGTATTAATCGCAGCCTTACCTTCTGCAACATTAGAGGTTATAAATACTCAATTATGGGTTGCTCATTATCTTGATCCGCTTGAAGCATATTCAAATTGGAGACGTTCAGGATATCCTGCAATAACACCGTTCCAAACAGATACTGAAACATGGTATCCTACTGCTGGAGAAGATGAAATTCCAAGAAGATTTTATTATCCAAATTATATAGAATATTATAATCCTACTAATTACCAAGAAGCTATAAGCAGACTTGAATCTGGAACAGATTCGTGGCTTGACCGAGTTTGGTGGGATGTAAATTAAGAGATGTTTTTGGGTATTAAAATTTAATTTTAATACCCAAATTTTTTATTGTTTTTTCTGATTAGAGATATTGCGTGTTAAGGCCTGTATATGTAAGGAGTAGTAAATAATGAAGCAAAGATTAGAGAAATTAGATGTAAAACAGCGACTTGAAAGAAAGTTTGAAAAGATTTATACTACCATTTTTGATGATTCAAAATTGGCATCAAAGTGGGTGGCTTTGCAAATTGCTGAGTTGATAAAAGAGAAAGCTAAAAATGGGGAATACTGTGTATTAGGTTTAGCTACCGGTTCAAGCCCGATAGGGGTATATAATGAATTAGTAAGATTACATAGAGAGGAAAACCTTAGCTTTAAAAATGTAGTGACTTTTAATTTAGATGAATACTTTCCAATAGACCCTACTCATATCCAAAGTTATGTGCATTTTATGCATTATCATTTGTTTGATCATATTGATATACTACCTGAAAATATAAATATTCCGGACGGAATTCTTCCAATAGACGAAATTTACAATTTTTGTTCAAAGTACGAGAAAAAGATCAAATTACTTGGAGGCATTGATTTACAAATTCTGGGAATTGGTAGAACCGGGCACATAGGTTTTAACGAACCTGGATCCGGGATTGATTCTCCGACAAGATTAGTAAGCTTAGATGAAATAACTATAGCAGATGCCGAAGGTGATTTTTTTGCAAAGGAGAATGTGCCACGTAGGGCAATAACAATGGGTGTTGGAACTATTATGTCTGCTAAAAGAGTATTACTAATGGCATGGGGCGAAAAAAAGGCGTCTGTTGTTCAAAAGGCTATTGAGGAAGATATTACAGAAACAATTCCATCATCATTTCTGCAATTACACCCTAATGTTGAGGTTATTTTGGATCCTGCTGCCGCTAATGATTTAACCAGGATAAATACTCCCTGGCTGGTTGGAGATTGTAAATGGGATACACAGTTAATAAAGAAATCTATTATATGGCTATGCCAGAGGGTTAATAAGCCTGTATTAAAGTTAACAAACAGAGACTATAATGATAATGGACTTGGTACTTTAGTTGCGAATCATGGCCCGGCTTATAATATAAATATCAAAATATTTAATTTACTGCAGCATACAATAACCGGATGGCCGGGAGGCAAACCTAATGCCGATGACTCAAACAGGCCTGAAAGAGCTAATCCTTTCCCAAAAAGATCATTGGTATTTTCACCACATCCGGATGATGATATGATTCATATGGGAGGAACTTTGAGCCGTCTGGTAGATCAGAAAAATGAAGTACATGTTGCATACCAAACTTCGGGTAATATTGCTGTTAGTGATGATGATGTTATACGTTATGCAGATTTTGTAAATATGTATAACAAAGCATTTGATCATGACGTTGATTTGTCTCAAGCCTGGTTAAAAGAGGTTACCGATTTTATAAGTTCAAAAAAACCCGGAGAAATAGATTCACCGAAAGTATTGAAGGCGAAAGAACTAATTAGAATGGGAGAAGCTAAGGCGGCATGCAGGTTTGTAGGAATACCGGAAGAGAATATAAATTTCCTTAATATGGAATTTTATAGGACAGGTACTATAAAAAAGGCAGCACTAATGGATACTGATATTCAGCTAATAGTTGATTTATTGAGGGAAATTAAGCCACACCAGATATTTGCTGCCGGTGATATGTCAGATCCGCATGGTACACATAGAATATGTTTATCTGCGATCAAAAAGGCTTTAAATATAGTAAAAGAAGATAAATGGATTAAAGATGCATATGTATGGCTGTATCGTGGAGCAATGCACGAATGGGGTGTTTCGGAAATCGATATGACTGTTCCTTTGAGTCCTGATGAAGTACTAACAAAAAGAAAAGCCATATTTATGCATCAAACACAAAAGGATAAAGTAATGTTTCCTGCTGTTGAAGATAAAGAATTTTGGCAAAGAGCAGAAGAAAGAAATAAATATACTGCAGAAATTTATCACAAGCTTGGATTGGCAGAATATGAAGCTATGGAAGCTTTTATTAGACTGTATATTTAGTTTTTAGTTAATATCAAAGTAGTTTTTTGGTTTTAAGGTTAAATTTTGATAAAAACTAGAAAATCAGGCTGCCTTACAAATGTAAGGCAGCTTTTTTTGGACATATATTTATTCTGGCCACATTACCTGCATATGATGTTATGAAATGTTAGTTTAAAGTAATAAAATGCAATAAGCAAAAACGAAAAATATTACGAATACAAAATCTATAAAAGCATTCTTTATCAAGTAGCACTTTTTTGAACTATGTGTACATCTCTTTGTGGAAAAGGAATTTGGATATTATTTTTCCTAAACATTTTATCTATTTCAAATCTCAAGTCACTTTTTATATTTTCTACTTCAAATGCTTTATCTGTCCAAAAAAACAGTTGAAAATCAAGCGAAGAACTTCCAAAATCGTGAAACCTTACAAAAGGTGCAGGTTTATCAGAAATATCATTATGTGCTGTTGCACATTCCTTTAATATTTTTTCAACGAGTTCCACATTTGAACCATACGCAACCCCAACCTGAACGTAGAACCGGGTTCTTTTTTGGATATGACTCCAATTTATAACATTCCCATCAATGAATTTGGAATTTGGAATTACAAGAATAATATTATCACGACTTTCAATCTTTGTTGTGCGAAAATTAATTTCTTTAACCTTACCAACTTCATCATCCAGCTCTACTATATCATTTAATTTTAAATTACCTTCAAATAATAAAAATAATCCCGAAACAACATCTTTAAAAATCTGTTGTAAACCTAATCCTAATCCCACCATTAAAGCAGCTGAACCTGCCAAAAGGAAGGTAATTTTAATACCTATAGTTTCCAGGCTCAAAACTATTGCCAAAACCCACAAAAGATATTTTATCAATTGATAAATAGCATGACTTTTCCCAATTTCAATATTCTTGTTTGAATAGATTCTGCGTTTAAAAACCTTCTGTATAATACCAATAATTACCCTTGCAATTACCAATATTAAAATAGTAGCAACGAGACTGTATACAGTAATTGTAAATTTATCTGTACTAATTAAAGAATATTCGATAAGTTCTTTAAAACTCATTTTTGATTATCTGTTTTTTAGGCTTCTCTTATTTCAATTCCACTTTTTAGTATCTCTTCCAGAAAATCACCTTTTTTCGCTAAGTATGATAAACTATGAGAAAATGGAGCCGCCTCTCCGATTAAATTTATAAAATATGCTTTAAAAATTTTCTCTATAGTTTGATGACACATAAATCCTACATACAAATAACGTTTGCTTTTTTGCATTGCTAATGCAGTCTCCATATCATATTCTGACAAGTCAAGCCAATATTTTATTTTATCAAAAATACAAAAACCCAATTAAATTTATTAAATGCTCCCTCAAAGCTATCTTTCAAAATTAAACCTGAATATTATATAGTCTCAGCAAAAAAACGCCAACCTTGCAAGCACTATATAAGAAACTCCTTTTCCAAAATCTGCCGTAATCTGTTTGGCCCTATATTTGTTTCAATATCTTCTTCTTTGGCGTATGATATAGCACCTGTTTCTTCTGAAACAATTACAACTACAGCATCAGTTTTTTCTGTAATCCCAAGTGCTGCCCTATGCCTCATCCCAAATTGGGGAGGTAAATCAATTCGGTCAGTAGCCGGCAAAACACATCGTGCCGCAGCAATTTTACTTTTCTTAATAATTACTTCAAGAACCGTTTTGCCTTCAATAATCCACTGTTTTGTTTTGAAGGGAATTTGAGGTTTCCTATATAATTTTGCTGCTGCT
>DAOVYZ010000490.1 GCA_030635365.1 Bacteroidales bacterium | reverse complement strand
TAATAATAAACAGTAATCCTATTAAAGAAAAAACCTTAATGTATTCTTTTACAAGCTTTGGAACCAATAACAAACAAATTACACCCGATGAAAATCCTCTCGAAATTATTGAAAATAGCTTGAAAGAAGGAAGCATGCCCTATCACTTAATAATGATACTCGATAGTTCCAATTTTGATGGAATAAGTTTCTCCCGAAAATTAAATGAAAAAGGGCTGTCAAATAACTGTTTTGTTGCAATTGTAAGTTCAAACGACCAACCGGGCAACTACGTTAAATGTAAAATGAATGGTGTTGATTATTATTTAATAAAACCTTTTGAAGCATCTGAAGTATTTGAAATTTTACAAGATAACTTTACAAGCCTTGAAGTTAAAAACAAAGTACTCCCGAATCTAAATAAGCTTAAGAAAAAAATAAATATCCTTTTAGCCGAAGATAATATTATAAATCAAAGAGTGGCACAAACAATATTTAAAAATTTAGGCTATGATATAACTATAGCACAGAATGGAAGAGATTGTATTGATAAAATTAAGGAAAAAGAGTATGATATAATATTTATGGACATTATGATGCCTGAAAAAGACGGATTAGAAGCCACTGCTGAAATTCGAAGTATGGGGCTTACAGTACCAATTGTTGCAATGACTGCTAACGCTCGCGAAGAAGACAAAACAAAAGCTTTTGACAGTGGGATGAATTATTATTTATCAAAACCTGTTAGAATAGAGCAAATAAAAGAAGTGTTAATACGGTGGTTTTCTGAACATAAAAATTAAAATTATATGAATTCACATGAAATTGATTATAAAATTATTGGAGATGACATTCAATTAGTTGAAATTGAATTAGACCCATCAGAAACAGTTATAGCAGAAGCCGGAGCAATGCTTTATATGGAAGAAGGTATAGCATTTGAAACCAAACTTGGTGATGGTTCTACGCCAAATCAAGGTTTCATGAACAAACTCTTTTCAGCAGGAAGCAGGTTGCTTACCGGAGAATCAATTTTTATGACACATTTTACAAATCAAGGACTTGGAAAAAGAAAAGTTTCTTTTGCTGCACCATATCCGGGTAAAATAATACCAATTAATTTAAATGAGAGTGGAAATGAAATTATAGTACAAAAAGATGGATTTTTATGTGCAGCCAAGGGAACGAAAGTTTCATTGCATTTTAATAAAAGGTTGGGAGCAGCTCTTGTAGGTGGCGAAGGCTTTATATTGCAAAAATTAAATGGAGATGGAAAAGCTTTTATCCATGCGGGAGGTACCGTAATCGAAAAAACCTTAAATAATGAAACCTTACGAGTAGATACCGGCTGTGTTGTTGCATTTGAACCTCAAATTAATTTTAGTGTTGAAAGCTCTGGAAGTTTAAAATCTATGGTGTTTGGAGGTGAAGGATTATTTCTTGCTACTTTACAGGGAACAGGAAAAGTTTGGTTACAATCTATGCCATTAAGAAAGCTTATTCAAAGACTTTCGCCTATGGGAAGAAATGTAAGAAAAGGAAGTAGTTCAATACTTGGCAATTTCTTAGAAGGATAAATTAACATACAATATGTTAATCCCGTCAGGTTTTCAAAACCTGACGGGATTCCTCTTTTTTTATTTACATTCGCAAAATAATGAACACATTTACTGCCAATAATATTAGTGTAGGAGATTTTGTGAAATTATCGAAAGATATTCCTGTAATTGATGTCCGCTCCCCGAAAGAATATAATACAGGCCACATTCCCGGTTCTTTTAATATTCCAATCTTTAATAATGAAGAAAGAACTATTGTTGGTACAATTTATAAACAAAAAAATAAAAACGATGCTATTCTAAAAGGACTTGATTTTGTTGGCCCCAAATTATCAGATTTCTTAAAACAAGCTCAGAAAATAACTGCAAATAATAAACTTATAGTTTATTGCTGGAGAGGCGGTATGAGAAGTGCAAGTATGGCTTGGCTTTTTGAAACAGCCGGTATTCAATCATACATAATAGAGGGTGGCTATAAGTCATACCGAAAGCACGGGAAATTAAATTTTACCAAAACAAAAAAGCTTATTGTCTTAGGTGGATTTACTGGTTGTGGGAAAACCGAGATTTTGCATAAAATACATGAACAGGGAGAACAAGTAATAGGCCTGGAAAAAATTGCAAATCATAAAGGTTCTGTTTTTGGTGCTCTTGGGCAAAATTCTCAACCTACGAATGAGCAATTTGAAAATAATTTAATTGCCGAATGGATGAAATTAGATCTTAATAAACCCATATGGGTAGAAGATGAAAGCCATTCTATTGGCTCAAACTGGATACCTGATGAGTTATATAATTTAATGAAAATATCTCCTGTTTTAAAAATAGAATTAGATAAAAAAACAAGGATAAAAAGACTTGTTAATGAATACGCTGTATTTGACAATAAAACCCTTGAAAGTTGCATTCAGAAAATTGAGAAGAGACTTGGGGGGCAGAATGTAAAACAAGCTATAGAATCGCTTGAAAAAGGCGATTTAAGCAATGTTGCTGACATTACTCTTAACTATTATGATAAAAGTTACAATTTTGGCTTAAAAAAACGTGAAAAAGGTTCTGTTTACAAAATCAATTTTAAAATTGATAACCCCGGTAAAAATGCCAAAATATTAATTGAATATTCAAAAAAACTATATTATAACACCTAATTAGTGCTTGTCCATAAAGTCCGAGATAAAAAATAAATATTAAAAATCACAAATGACAAGTACCAAAATACAAATAAATCTCAATGACTGAAATCTCAATATTCAAAACTGTTTTGAACATTTGATTATTGATTTTT
>DAOVYZ010000457.1 GCA_030635365.1 Bacteroidales bacterium | reverse complement strand
ATTAAAAAATGCCATTAAAAACAATCATCTTGCACAAGCATATTTATTTTGTGGGCCACGAGGAGTAGGGAAAACTACCTGCGCCAGGATATTTGCTAAAACAATAAACTGTAAAAATTTAAGTGAGGATATTGAACCTTGTAATAATTGTGAATCCTGTGAATCATTTAGCCAAAACAGGTCATATAATATACATGAGTTGGATGCAGCCTCTAACAATTCTGTAGAAGATATAAGGAACCTGATAGAGCAAGTGCGTATTCCTCCCCAGGTTGGAAAATATAGTATATATATAATCGATGAAGTACACATGTTGTCGTCGCAGGCATTTAACGCTTTTTTAAAAACACTTGAAGAACCTCCTGTACATGCAATATTTATATTAGCAACAACAGAAAAACATAAAATAATTCCAACGATATTATCACGTTGCCAGATTTTTGATTTTAACAGGATAAAAGTTGATGATACAGTAGAGTATTTAGAGTTTATTGCTAAAAGTGAAAAAATAACGTACGAAATTGACGCTTTTAATATTATAGCTCAAAAGGCTGATGGTGCTATGCGTGATGCTTTGTCTATTTTTGACCAGGTAGTTAGTTTTTCTGGTAGCAATATTACATATCAAAATGTTATTGAGAATTTGAATGTGCTTGATTACGATTATTATTTTAAGCTTACTGATGGGTTTTTACAGAATGATATTTCAAATACATTACTTACGTTTAATGAAATTTTAGATAAAGGTTTTGATGCACATCATTTTATTAATGGAATCAGTGAGCATTTTAGAAACTTGTTGGTTTGCAAAGACGAAATAACTTTACAGTTATTGGAGGTAGGAGCAAATATTCGTGAGCGTTATAAGGAGCAAACTAAAATAAGTACCTCGGATTTTTTATTTGATGCATTAGAGGCATCCAGTAAATGTGATATATCTTACCGCTTAAGCAAAAATAAACGTTTACATGTTGAGTTGGCATTAATAGAGTTGTGTAATATCACCGCTGAAAAAAAAAACGCTGATAATTTAGAGGCTGGAAAAGAACCCATACAAAAAGAAGGTGAGCCTACAGGACGGGTAAACGGGAAAGATTATAAAAAGGAGGAAAAGGCTTATACTTCCCCAATTGTAGAGACTAAAAAGGTAGAAGAACAGAAACCAAAACCAATTAAAATTGGGAAACCTGATTCGTTTTCATCATTCTCTATTAAAGAAAAACTGAATAAAAATAAAAATGGAATTCCTGTTGAAGAGAAAGTAAAGGAGGAGATAACAGAGGAAGTAGAAGAACTAAGTAATAGTTTTACCGAAAAGGAATTAATAGATAAATGGCATGCATTTTCGAATATGATGGGAGATAAACCCAGGATATTTAATACCTTAACTTCCAAAGATCCTAAATTGGAAGATAATTTTGTTGTAAGCTTTGGTATAGATAACAATTTGCAAGAAGAAAAAATTAATGAAATAAGAAATGAATTATTAGTTTATCTGAAAGCTGAATTAGAAAATACACAGATCGATTTAAAATTGATTATTTCGGATGCTAATGAGGAAAATAATAAATTGTACACGTCAGAGGATAAGTTTAAGCATATGTTATCTAAAAATGAAGATTTAAATAAATTGAAGCAAGAGTTTAATTTAGACCTTGAATGATTAACAATTATTGATTTACTTTGTTATTTAAAATAACAATACTAGATAAAAACAATGTTTTAATTAAAATCAGGAATTACTATGTTACCAAAAAAAGTTGAAGAAATTTTAAATAATCAAATTCAGAAAGAAGGATACTCTTCAAATTTATATTTAGCAATGGCTTCGTGGGTTGATAAAGAGGGTTATGCGGGAATAGCTCAATGGTTATTTGCCCAGGCAGAAGAAGAACTAATGCACATGATGAAATTTGTACACTTTATTAACGAGCGTGGTGGCCATGCTATAGTACCGGCATTTGAACAACCACCGGCAAAATTTGATGGAATCCATAAGTTGTTTGCACAGGTATTGGAGCATGAACAATATGTTACAAGTTTGATAAATGATATTGTAGCACTTACCATTAAAGAAAACGATTATGCTACACATAACTGGATACAATGGTTTGTTACAGAGCAAATAGAAGAAGAAGCTACGGTGCAAACTATTATTGACAAATTAAACATGTTAGGCGACAAAAACATATATATGTTCGATCGTGATATTATGGGCATGAGAGGACAGGAAGAATAAGGAAATTTACATAAATTAATTTAAGCCTCGTTTTGCGAGGCTTTTTTGTTTCATGAAAATTTTATTTAACAGCATATTACCCGCTTGAACTAGTTCATTTGAAAATAATATATAATCTTTAGTAATAGATATTGGCTTGAAGAAAGCTCTATTGATATTGTTGAATTTATTAATTAAAAATGCCTAATAACAGGTAAAGATCAAGTGGGTTTTTGGTGGTTTGCAAAGGTTTTCCTATCTTCAAACCTTATAAATTATAAAATAAGTTTGGCACATATTCCTATTGTTAATTTACATTATAAAAGAAAATGACCGACAATCAAAATAAAATAAATCAGCTTCTTAGCAGGCTGGAAACACTTTTGCAAAGGCAGGAAGCTTTTTCGAAGGAAGTAAATGAAATACGGGAAGAAATAGATAGGTTTAAATTCAACCAAGCAGATAATATTGTACAAAGCGAAAAGTTAACTAAAGAAGAGCCATTAACTGTTGGAGGTATAGAAGTCAAAGAAGAACTTGGAATTAATGAAGATCGTATACAACAACAAACTACTAAACAGAAAATAATACACTCTACCCCAAAAGTTGATAAAACACCAAAAATAAAATCCAACATCGAAAAGTTTATTGGAGAGAACTTAATAAACAAGATTGGTATTGCAATAACCGTTATAGGTGTTGCAATTGGAGCTAAATATTCTATTGAACATGATTTAATTAGTCCTTTAACAAGAATAATATTAGGTTATTTAGCCGGAATAGGACTTTTAGGGTTCGGAATGAAATTAAAGAAAAAATATGAAAACTATAGTGCTGTTTTGGTTAGTGGTGCAATGGCAATTATGTATTTTATAACCTATGCAGCATATAGTTTTTATGGGCTAATGCCACAGGTTTTTACTTTTGCATTAATGGCAATATTTACAGGCTTTACTGTTCTTGCAGCCGTAAACTATAACAGGCAGGTTATTGCTCATATAGGCTTAGTTGGAGCATATGCAATACCATTTCTTTTAAGTGAAGATCCCGGAAGAGT
>DAOVYZ010000321.1 GCA_030635365.1 Bacteroidales bacterium | reverse complement strand
TCAACGCCACTGCTTACAAGCATTGCTACAGGAGCATCTGCAATCATGGTATCAGATACACTTTTGCTAATAAGGCATAGCCAAAATCTTTACCCGGGTGTAAATTGTTTTCGGTATCTTCTTTTAAATCAGGTAATGCTTCGTTAATATCCTGCAAAATAAAATCATAAGCATCCTGTACTGTTGTTTGAACAGGATTTTGCTCCATATCAAAGGTTTTTATTACTATAATACCGTTATCAGTTAATGCGGTACTGCTATTGTAATGCTTTGCATAATAATTTACCAATAAAAAGTGGTTAAATGCCCTTAATACTTTTGCTTTAGCATAAGCCTCTTTTTTATCAGCTTCACTGCCTTCTGCATCCATTACTTCCTGTATAATTATATTATATCGCGAAATACGTTCATAAGCACGGTCGTAAAAAAGATCTGTTAAAGCAACACTAACCCTGTCAACACTTTCATCCCAAAGAAAATTAGCTGTCATTACTGAATTTGGATCGTTAATTATTCCTTGTGTACTAAACGGCCATGAATCATCAGTAGTAAAAAGGGGCAGATGGGCAAAATATTCGTAATGTAGAAACATATCATCATTAAAAATATTGTTATACTCACTTACTTCTTTTAAAATTACCTGCCCTTTTGGTTCTATATCTAAGTAGTCGTCGCATGCCGAAAATATCAGAACTACTATTACTATTATATAAGTTATATTTTTCATTTGTTTCATTTTTTAAAATTTAACATTTACACCAAATACATAAAATGGTAAGATTGGCCTCGTTGTATAGTTTGACTGAAGGCTTGCCGACCAGTACCATGGATTGTTAACCTGGAAATTTAAACGAACCATACTTGCTTTAATGGTTTGAGTCCAATGCTGTGGCAAAGTATAAGAAAGTACAATATTACGTATGTCAACCCTGGAAGCATCAATAATATGTATATCTGCATATTTCCAGTTATTTCTTCTATAGCTATCATAGTTATCATATGTAGACATTCTTGGAATATCGGTATTCCTGTTATCAGGAGTCCATGCATTTACCATATCTCCATGAACATTACCACCGCTGAGACTTTTATAAAGCGGAGTTACGTTATCTCTCATAACATGCCCTGTATAAAAAGCAATCAATGCACTTAAGCGGAAACCTTTATACCTGATAACCGGTTGAAATGAACCGTGCCATTTAGGGTCGGTTTGCCCCATATTAACAAGTGCTTCCCATCTTTCTTGAGGGCCTGTTGCAATAACAGTATCTTTATCGTTTCCGTTAGCATCTTCAATTATAGTCCATACCGAAGGATTACCTGTTGAGTCAACAAGGCCGGCATACCTGTGAGCATATATAGCACTTATAGGGCTACCTTCTAAATAGTAACCACTCCAAAGATCATCAGCAACGTCAGGGTCATAGTCAATACTTTCTACATTGTTTTTATTGTAGGCAGCAGTTAAAATAGTTGTAACTGATAAGTCTGCTTTATTTACCCAATTGTATGATAAGCTAAGTTCAAAACCTTTGTTTGACATAGCACCATTATTAACAATACCACTTTCAAAACCAAGTGTAGGGTCAAATTTCTTTTTAGCCAATAAATCATCGCTATATCTCCAATAACCATCAATACTCCCAGCCAAACGCCCGTTAAACATACTAAAATCTGCACCAATGTTGTAAGTAGTTGTTTTTTCCCAGCGTAATAAAGGGTTTGGGGCTTGAGTAATAAAAGTAATATTATTTCCGGTATAAAATGAATTCCAAACAGAAGCTTTAAGATAAGGCGAAGTTGTCTGGTCAACATTACCCCCTACTCCATAAGAAGTACGGATTTTCAACATGTTAATCCATTCAATACTGCTCATAAAACCTTCCCCGGATACTAACCACGAAGCTCCTGCTGACCATAAGGGGCGGTAACGGTATTTGGGGTCGGTACCGAACAAATTGGTCTGATCGGTACGGTAGCTTCCTGTTATACTGTATTTCCCGGCATAAGTGTATCCTGCATTTGCATATAAGGAAATATATCTGTTTAATTTCTCTTGCTTATTTTGAAGAGGGCGTCTTCCTTGGGTACCCGTAGGATATAAAGCACTCGGAACGCCTGTCGAAAGGGTTTTCCAGTCAACAGCTTGACTCGCTAAGGTTTCATTGTCATAACCATATAAATCTGACCAAAAACTGTTATATTTATTCTCTCTTATTTCAAAACCGGCTAATGCAGTAATTGCATGTTTATCGTTAAGAATTTTATTTAAGTTAAGCTGGTTTCGTAAAGTATAATTATTCTGTTTTTTGTCACCATTTGTTAATCTGCCACCTTGCGGTAAATGAAAGTTATAATGATCCGGAACCCAAGGGGGTGTTCCCGGTACAAATTCAGCATATTTGGTTATAGCTTCACGCATGGTGTAAGTTTCTTCACTGTAATATGTCTGTATATTGGTACTAACCAACTCGTACTGGAACATTGCATCGTAAGACAGCCAATCGGTAATCTTAAAATCGGCATTCAGGAACATTCTTGTATTTGAATATTTTGTAGTTTCCTTATTTTCTTCCAACTCATCAAGTACATTGTATTTTAAATCGTATAATCCAAATTCGTCCACTTTGGTTCTAAGCGTATCTGCCCATGACCGGTTAATTAAATCGCGGTAAACACGGTTTCCGTCAGCATCAACCAATTGCTGGTAAGGGTAGGCATTATACATACCATCTCCATTATAAACATTAGGGCGTTCATCTTTGCCCATTACTATATTTAAACCATAGCCTATATTTACCCAATCGTATAGTTTAAGATTGTTTTTAAAATATAATGTATATTTTTCCGATTTGTTGTTAATTTGCTCGGCTTTGTCGGTTAAAGCATTAATAGACAAAACTATGTTTGATTTTTCGGTAGCTGTACGGAAAGACAGGTTATACTGTTGTTTAAACTGGTTTTGCAAAGCATTATCAACATATTGTTTGCGGTACTCTTCGTTATTTTTTAAATTTTCTATGGCTGCCATAGCTTCGGTTTCAGTCATATTGCCTCTTGCCCATTGGTTGTAATAATAATATACCGGGCTGTAAGATGTATTAGCGCCATCTTTTTGGTCAAAAAAAGCTACAGGGTCGGCTATGAATGCCGGTGTTGAATCAAGATACGATTTTTCGTAGTCGATATAATCGCTTGTAGAAATAATATTTCTATAACTTTGATCGTTTTTGGGTGTTATTGTATAGTTCATAGAAAAATCGACTTCGGTTTTTCCGACTTTTGCTGATTTTGTTGTTACCACAATTACCCCATTAGCTGCCCTTGCACCGTATATAGAGCTTGCAGCAGCATCTTTTAAAACAGTAACCGATTCAATATCATTTGGGTTAATATCGTCAAGTGCACTGTAACCGGTTTCATTCCATTGCCCATCAACAGGAAGGCCGTCAATAACAATTAAAGGTTTGCTGTTTGCTCTAAAAGTACTAATACCGCGGATAAAAATATTTCCGTCCTCATCGGTTCTTAAACCAGCAACTTTACCTTCCAGTAAAGAAGTTACATCGGGATCGTAAAATGATTCCATATCTTCGGTCTTTATTTTAGAAAATGAACCGGTTGCACGTTCTCTTGAAATAGTCTGGTAACCTGTAACATATACTTCATCTATTGTTTGGCCTGAGTATTCAAGAACAACATTCAGGTTTGTTTCGCCATTCCAAACTATGGTTTTTTTCGCCATTCCAACAAATGATATTTCAAGAGTAAGTTCTTCACTGTCGTCTAATTCTAATGTGAATTTTCCGTCTAAATCGGTAACTGTGGCTTTATCAGTGCCTACAACAACAATTGTTGCGCTGGGTAATGAGTTTCCTTCATTATCTGTAACCAGCCCGGTAACATTTACTATACCTCTTACCAAAAATGGTTTATTTTCAATATTTTGTGCCATATCTTTTGGCATTAACAGAATTTGCCTGTCGACAACAACAAATTCGGTTTCGGTGCCCTTAAATAATTTTTTTAAAATATTTTTAATACGGACATTTTTTACGCTAACATCAACTTTTCTGTCAACATCAACCAGTTTTTGGTTAAATAAGAAATAAAATTCGCTTTGGTTTTCTATTTCATCTAACACTTTTTCGATACTAATATCCTGAAGTTCCAGTGTAAGCTTTGTGTTTTGAGAATAAGAATTTTCTGCAAACACTTGCGACATGCTTAAGATTGTAAAAAATACGATTAGTCTCATTACTAAAAATTGTTTAGAGCAGGATATGATTTCTATGCCTGCCCATAATGAATTCAATAAATTTTTCATAACTTTGTAAATGGTTAAGTGGGTTAATTTTTAAAGTTTTTTTTCATCAAGTAAAATTTAAAATTTTCCTGCGGATAAACGGGAATGTGCTCCAACACTTTTCCGTTTATTTTTTTGTTTCGATCTGTGTCCATAGGCTTTTTGAGTTTAAGTTAAAAATAATGTTTATTTATTTTGTGTTTCTTTTTTAAGAAATAATACTATTTCTTTCTTCATGAAAGTTCCGTCATCTAACACTTCTCTTTTTTTAACCGTGTAATCAATTGGCGATGTCAGTTTTAATAATCTGAGTATTTCATCAATTGTTTCATCCTGGAATGTTGCCCTGTACCGGTAATCTTCG
>DAOVYZ010000116.1 GCA_030635365.1 Bacteroidales bacterium | reverse complement strand
GGCTTATTGTTATTACAAACTGGAACAATATGATAGTGCCGCAGTTTCTTTTGAAAAGGTATTTAATGAAGATGATAAACTGGCGCAGAATGCATACTTCCATTTAGCTGATTGTTTTATTGAACTTGATCAGAAAAATAAAGCACGCCTGGCATTTGAATTTGCATCGAAACTGGATTTCGATCTTGAGATTAAAGAAGAAGCCTTGTTTAATTATGCCTTATTAACCTCTGAATTGTATCACTCCCCATTTAATGAAGCAATTAGTGCATTTCACGAATTTATTGAACTTTATCCAAATTCAAATCGACTGGATGATGCCTATAATTTTCTTGTAATGGCTTATCTATATACAAGCAATTATAAAGAGGCTCTAAATTCTTTGGAAAAGATATCAGAAAAAGACCATGGAATGAAAGAGGCATACCAGAAAGTAGCTTATTATCGTGGACTGGAATTTTTTAATAATCTTCATTACGAAAATGCAATTGAGACGTTTAATAAGTCGTTGAGTTATCCAGGTTATAACAGGGCTATTGCAGCGCAAACAAATTATTGGAGAGCAGAAGCATATTATCAGCTGGGTGAATATGAGAATGCTATAGAATCGTACAATAATTTTCTAACTACGAGCGGTGCGTTTCAATTGGAAGAATATAACCTGGCTCATTATAATATGGGGTATTCATACTTTAAATTAAAAGATTATCTGAACTCAATACAATGGTTTAGAAAATATATTGGGTTTGTAAAGAATGAGAGTTCAAAAACGGTTGCCGATGCATACAATAGAATCGGTGATAGTTATTTTATTAGCAGAACATACTGGGTAGCAATAGAATATTACGATAAAGCCATTGAACTTGGATTATTAGACAAAGATTATGCATTATTTCAACGAGGATTTACTTTAGGCTTATTAATTCGTCCCGAAAAAAAAATAAATACATTGCAAAGATTATTGGACGAACATCCTGAATCGGCATATACCGATGACGCATTATTCGAGATGGCAAAAAGTAATCTCGATCTTCAGAATCCCGATATAGCTTTGGAAAAGTATTTAATGTTAATTGAAAGATACCCAACAAGTAGTTATGTTAAAAAATCGCTTGTACAGCTTGGATTATTAAACTATAATAAAGATCAAAATCAAAAAGCATTAAATTACTATAAAAAGGTAGTTACTGAATTTCCCGGTACCGCTGAAGCAAAAAACGCACTTACAGGAATAAAAAATATTTATGTTGATATGAATGATGTGGATTCATATTTTGCGTATGTAAACGGGCTGGGAGAATTTGCTGATGTTGAACTTACTGAACAAGACTCTCTTGTTTATAGTGCTGCAGAAAAATTATATATGGATGGTGATTGTGAAAAATCAATACTTCAATTCAATGAATACCTCACCAAATTCCCTGATGGTTCTTTTGTTCTGAATGCTAACTTCTACCTGGCCGATTGTCAAAACAGGCAGGGAGACACTGAGAATGCTTTAAAAGCATACAACTTTGTAATTAGCAAACCTAAAAATACATTCACAGAACAAGCCTTACTTGCTGCTGCTTCTATAAACTACAACACTGAAAACTACATGGAGGCTTTATCAAATTACCAAAAACTAGAACAAGTAGCTGAAATAAACAATAATATTATCCTATCAAGAGTAGGGCAAATGAGATGCAGTTATTTAATTAAAAGTTATCAGGTGGCAATACAACTAGCTGAAAAAGTAAGATATACAGAAAAAATATCTGATGAACTAAAAAGAGAAGCTTATTACATTAAAGGGAAATCTTTACTTAAAACTAAGAACAATCAACTGGCACTTGATCAGTTTAGGTTAATATCAAAAGAAGTAAATAGTAAAGAAGGAGCAGAAGCAAAATATCTTGTTTGTGAACTTTACTATAAAAATGGGAATCTCGAAATGGCAGAACATGAAATATTTGATTTTGCTGCACAAAACACTTCTCAGGAATATTGGTTGGCAAAATCTTTTATTCTTTTGGCAAATATCTATTACCATGGGAAAGATAACTTTCAGGCTAAACACACACTAAAAAGTGTTATTAATAATTACAATCCTGATGCAAATGATGACATTATTAAAACAGCAACACTTAGATACAATGCTATAATTAAAGAGGAAAAAGAAATGGGATTAGGCCAGCCTGATGAAATTGAGTTAAACTTTGAAGGGAATAAGGATGGCCGGTATAAAGAGCTTTTTGAGGAAAAGCCTGATACAATTAATTTTTGAAATAAAGATGATTTGATATGACTCGAAAAATATTAATATACATCAATGTGTTAAGCTTATTACTTTTAGGAGTGAACAGGCTTAATGCGCAAGAAAAATTAGAAAAAGAAGTTCAGGTTGTTAAACCATATGAACCAACAATTTCTGATGCTTTCAAAATAACTCATTTACCCAAAATCACAGATACAGTTAAAATAATACCGGAAATTACTTATATGCTCCAAACAAAACCAATGAATGTTGGGTATACTGTTACACCTATAAAACCGGCAAAAATGGTTGGAGAGCCCTTAGCTAAGCTTTACAATAGTTATGTTAAGGTTGGTTTGGGAACAAAAATGCTTCCAATGATTGAAGCTTATGTAAACAATAAAAGATCTAAAGATTATTCAATTGGTACGTATTATAAATTCTTAAACTCTATAGGTAAAGCAACGTTTGCTAATGACGAAAAGGAATTTGCAGGATTTAGTGATAACGACTTACGATTTTTTGGCAAAAAATTTCTGAAAAACGCTATTTTACAAGGAGAAATGGGACTCTTAAGTAATACAAGATACTTTTATGGATACAATACAAATGTTGATACCATCATTCAAAAGGAAAATATTAAGCAAAATTATCTGACCTTAAATTTAGGTGCCAATTATAAAAGTAATTATGTGGATTCCGCTCATGTAAATTATGATTTTGGATTTAACCTTGATTATACCAAAGATAATTTTGATAACAATGAATTAGGATTTAAGATCCTTGCAGATATAAACAAAATCTTTACAGCAGAAATGGTTGGAGTTAATGTGGGAATAGAGCATTATTCGACTAACGAAAAAATAGATTCATCAAACAATACAATTGTTAGGATAAATCCATGGGTAGGAAAGTTTGGTGATAAATGGAGAGTAAAAGCCGGAATTAATATTTTTTCAGATATGCGGGGAGATAATTCAAAAGCATACTACTATCCTGTAGGAAGAGTGGAGTATGATATGGCAAATCATTATTTGATACCATATGCAGGAATTGATGGCAGGTTAGAGGTGAATAATTTCCAGAAAATAAGCCGGATTAACCCATTTACTGTTCCCGGTACCGGAGCTTTAAATACAGATCATAAAATCATCTTATTTGGAGGTATTAGAGGTAATTTTAACTCAACAACGTATTATAATTTCAAAGTATCATATCAACTAATTGATGATATGGCATTTTTTATAAACGATTTAGTAAATACCGATAGTATTGGAAATCAGTTTGGAGTTGTTTACGATGATGTAAGGCTTGTTAAGTATTTTGGAGAGATATCCATTTCGCCGTCAGAGGAACTAATATTTAATGTGAAGGCAAATCTACGAAATTATGAAATGACAAATGAGGCAGAAGCTTGGCATAAACCATCATTTGATTTGTCATTTACTACCCGGTATAATTTACGTCATAAAATAATCTTGAAAGGAGATATTTTAGCTATTGGGAAACGATATGTTAAATTGGATGATAATGGAAATATTGGGGAGCTGGAATCTGCAATTGATGTAAGTTTGGGAGCAGAATACAGATATTCAAAAGTGCTTTCAGGATTTATTCAGTTAAACAACTTATTGTCGGAAAATTATTATGAGTGGAACTATTATCCAAGCTATGGATTTAACATCCTTTTAGGATTAACATATTCTTTTTAACTGCATACAAAAATAGTTGATAAAATGTGAAATAATTGTTAATAAAATCCCTTTTATTAAGCACTTTTAATTGACTAAAAATCACTTAATTTTATTACATTTACATACTGAAATAACAGGCTGGGGAAATAAATTAAATAAGCCTTGTAACAAAGTTGGTATGAACGTATTCTTGAGTGTTGAGAAGAAGAGAAAAATCCAAATCTAATAGAGTTTTTTATATAATTTTTAACTGAGCTTTTTAATACTCAGAATAGAGAAAGTATTTTTAAGTAATAAGAACAATTAATAACTAATTAGCAAGAAATGAGTGATTTGAACAATGAAGAATTGAATGGAGCTGCAGGAAAAGTAGATAATAATGATTATTCTGCTGATAATATTCAGGTTTTGGAAGGATTGGAAGCAGTTCGTAAAAGGCCTGCAATGTATATTGGAGACATTAGCGAAAAGGGGCTTCACCATTTAGTATATGAAGTTGTTGATAATTCAATTGATGAAGCGTTAGTAGGACATTGTAAAAATATTGACGTAATTATAAACGAAGATAATTCAGTTACGGTTACAGATGACGGTAGAGGTATACCTGTAGATTTTCATGAGAAAGAAGGTAAGTCTGCTCTTGAAGTTGTAATGACTGTTTTACACGCAGGAGGTAAATTTGATAAAGACTCATATAAAGTTTCCGGAGGATTACATGGTGTTGGAGTATCCTGCGTGAATGCACTTTCATCTGATCTCCGTGCAGAGATTCATCGCAATGGAAAAATTTATGTGCAGGAATATAAAATAGGGAAACCACAAGGAGAAATAAAGGAAATTGGAGAAACTGATAAAACAGGAACAATAGTAACTTTTAAACCCGATGATACTATTTTTGCTGTTACAGAATACAGATATGAAGTATTAGCAACCAGGTTGCGTGAATTAGCCTTTTTGAATAAAGGAATAAGATTGTCTATTGAAGACAAAAGAGAAGTTGAGGAAAATGGTAATGGAAATGAGAATGGGCATGAATCTAAATTCAGGCAGGACTCATATTATTCCGAAGAAGGGCTTAAAGAATTTGTTTCTTTCCTTGATGCTTCTCGTGAGAAACTTATTAATGATACTATATACTTAGACACAGAGAAAAATGGAATCCCTGTAGAAATAGCATTAAGATACAATACTTCATTTTCTGAAAATGTACATTCATATGTAAATAATATTAATACTATTGAAGGAGGAACTCATTTATCAGGTTTTCGCAGAGGATTAACACGAACTTTAAAAAGTTATACAGAAAAGTCAGGCTTGCTGGCAAAGTTAAAATTTGATATTAGTGGAGATGATTTCAGGGAAGGATTAACAGCAATTATATCTGTTAAAGTTCAGGAGCCACAGTTCGAAGGGCAAACAAAAACCAAACTGGGTAATACCGAGGTTATGGGGTCTGTTGATCAGGCTGTAAGTGAGTCGTTGGCAAATTACCTTGAAGAGAACCCAAAAGATGCAAGAATAATTGCTCAGAAAGTAATTATGGCAGCTACTGCAAGGCATGCTGCCCGAAAAGCCAGAGAACTGGTTCAACGTAAAAATGTATTGACAGGGTCCGGTTTACCGGGTAAGTTATCGGATTGTTCAGATAAAGATGCAGAAAAGTGTGAATTATTCCTGGTTGAGGGAGATTCAGCAGGAGGAACAGCAAAGGGAGGCCGTGACAGGAGATTTCAGGCTATAATGCCATTGCGTGGAAAGATTCTGAATGTAGAAAAAGCAATGCAACATAAGATTTTTGAAAACGAAGAGATAAAAAATATTTTTACAGCATTAGGAGTATCATTAGGAACAGAAGAAGATAGCAAAGAACTAAATCTTGAAAAATTAAGATATCATAAGGTTGTTATTATGTGTGATGCTGATGTAGATGGTAGCCATATTGAGACATTGATTATGACGTTCTTTTTCCGTTACATGACAGAATTAATTAATCGTGGATATTTATATATTGCTACACCACCATTATATCTGGTAAAAAAAGGGAAGGCTCAACAATATTGCTGGTCAGAAGAGGAGCGAAATGCTGTTGTTGAAGAGCTTGGAAAGGGTAAAGACGGTTCGGTAAATATTCAGCGTTACAAAGGCCTTGGTGAAATGAATGCTGAACAACTTTGGGATACAACAATGGATCCTGAACGAAGAAAATTAAGGCAAATAACAATTGATAGTGCTGCCGAGGCTGATCACATATTCTCTATGCTTATGGGAGATGAAGTTCCACCAAGAAGAGAATTTATTGAAAAACATGCAAAATATGCTAATATTGATGCATAGATCTTTGGTTAGATAAAAAGAGGCGATGATTTCATCGCCTCTTTTTGTTTATATATGAATGTTACCGCCAATACTATCGCAGCAATTATGAAATCCTTTAGCATAAAAAAATAAGATTTCTTTACATTCGAATAATTAAATGTAAAGAAAACATAGAAAACTATACAAAAGAAACAATTGATTTGCTTACAAAACGATAATAAAGCCAAGCGGTAACGGCTGCCATAAATAATTTGGCAGGCAGCGGTTTGCATAATTCATAGCTTTTATCTATGTTTACAGCAAATCGATAGGATAGAGCTTTTAAATCAAACTATTCATACAGCAACACGATCAATATTAGTTAAATTTGTATGCCGCTTTTTCTAAATCTCTAACAGTTTTTATTTTTTTAGGAGGATTTAAATATTGATCTAAAAATTTATAAATTTTAACACGGGCCTCTCGGGCATGCTTTGTATCCATTCTATCAAAAGAGTGCCCTCCCGGAACAGCTTGGTATATCTCATATTCGAATTTCTTACCTTCAGCTTTTAATGATTTTATCAGGTGTTCTACTTCAAGAACATTAACATCATCATCAATAGTATTTGTATGTATTAACAGAGGTGTACCTTTATACTTGTGAGTATTCCAGGCAGGTGATCTTCTTCTATATTCCTTAACATCATCATATGCTGTTTTCCCGATATGATAATCTGCGGAATATAAATTACGGTATCCCTGTGTTTGATAACCCATTCTTGCAACAAGGTCACTTACAGGAACCCCGGCAAATGCAACTTTATAGTTTTCGGGATGGTCAAAAATATTCATTAGCGCAAGTAAGCCCCCATGACTCCAACCTATAATGCCAACCCTGTTTTTGTCAACAATTTCATAATTTTCCACCATAAATCCGCAACTAGAATTAACATCTTCAATTTCTAATCCTCCATAATCAATTTTTTCATAATGCCCTTTGCCATATCCTGTACTACCCCTGTATTCCGGAGCTACAACAATATATTGTTGAGCTATCAACTCCCGGACAATATGAGCATAATAAGTTGTAAAATCGCCATGAACACCACCGTGCGGTAAAACTATCAAAGGGTACTTCTTTGAAGGGTCAATGTTTTTAGGTATAAAAGTATAAGTCCAGAACTTAACCGGATTGCCTGCTCCCTGTGCAGTGGGATTTTTTTCTTTCCACTTTGGAGGGCCGTAAATATATACCTTATCAACAAAAGCAACATCACCAACTTTGTTATACCATAAAGCATCATCGGTAATTTTTTCAAGAACATCTAGTCTATGGTTAAGATTTTTAATTTGATTACTTAATTTTTTTAGTAGTTCAGTTTGTTCATCAGATTGCCCCTGGGCAAATATGCTTAAGCTTAAAAATAAAATAAATAGTAAAAATTTATTATTAATCTTCATAGTAATTAATAGTTTAAAGTTTATATAATTAAAGTATCTTATATTTTAATTTCTCCTTTAAAAACAAAAGTTGCCGGGCCTTTTAGCCAAACATCAGTAAATGAATGTTTGCCTTGTTTCTTAAAAGAAACATTTAAATCCCCTCCTTTAGTAATAATATCGTATGAGTTTTTGTCAGAATTTGTATGGTAAGATGTGCACATGGCAGAAGCTGTTACTCCCGTACCGCAAGAAAAGGTCTCATTTTCTACACCACGCTCATACGTTCTTACATATATTTTATTATCCTTGATTTCTACGAAATTTACATTAACTCCATCAGGTGCGAATTCTTTACTATATCTTATTTCTCTTCCTCTGTTAAAAATATCAATTTTATCAATATTGTCTTTAAATGTTATATAATGGGGAGATCCTGTATTAAGAAAATAGTTTTTATTGACAGTATTAATACTATTTACATCCTGCATTTGTAATGAAATGGTATTGTCATTATTAACAATTGCTCTGTGATTCCCATCTATAGCATTAAAAATGGTTTCTTTTTTTATTATTCCAAGTTTTTTGGCAAAAGCCACAAGGCATCTTCCACCATTTCCACACATAGTACTTTCTTTTCCATCGGAGTTGTAATATATCATATTAAAATTAAGTTCCTGATGAGTCTCAAGAAGCATTAAACCATCAGCACCAATACCAAACCTTCTATCACAAAGTTGGTTTATTTGTTTATCCAATAGGGATATTTCATTATTCCTGTTATCAACAATGATAAAATCATTTCCGACCCCCTGATATTTGAAAAAACTGAACTTCATTGTGTGGTTTTTTGTAAAAGTATAAATAAAATATGAGATTTCTAAGTAAGGCACTACTATAGAAGAATAGTTTGTTATGTGTTGATCTTAATATTTTATGTAAAATATTCAAAATGATGGAAACCAGATTAAACTTATTGAATCTTGAATGGTTTAATAAATAACATGATTTGGTTGTCAGGAGTACATTTTC
>DAOVYZ010000235.1 GCA_030635365.1 Bacteroidales bacterium | reverse complement strand
AATTGAAACAGAACTAAATACTAACTTTTATAATAATACTTCATACATAAATTACTCTTATCAAAAGAGTATACTTGAAAAATTTGATCCGCTATTAGGGAATATTAAAATTAATACATCACTATATCCTAATCATACAATTAAGTTTGGGAATATTCTTCATTTGGACAAGTATTATTCAAATATAAATATTGAGGGAAGATTTATTAGCAGAAGAATTGCCAGTGATCAAAATAATTTCATATATGACCCTATAAATTATTCTATTAACAGATATGAATTAGGCCATTATTTTTTGTTTGACCTTATGATTTCATCAAAGGATTTAAAATTATTTAATAAAGGAAAAACCAGGCTAAGTGTTAAGATACAGAATCTGTTAGATACTGAATACTACTATCCGGGATTTGACAACTATGATATTCCCGGTTTAGGCCGTACTTTTTATTTCAAATTCACACAATATATTTAAGGGATATGAGAAAGTATAAAAATTATAAAGTGCTATTAATTATAATTCTGTGTTTTTTCTTTTTCACTAATTGCGATCAGTTTAAAGAGGATTACAACAAGCCAGAATACAATAATCCACTTAGAATAGGGATAGTTGGTGATGTTTCAGCATCCAGAGAACAGGTGGAAAATATATTTCTTGGTGTAAAATTGGCTGCTGAGGAAATTAATGCTTGTGAAGGGGTTCTTGTAAATGATGAAATATTCGATATAGAATTAGTTTATAAAAATTCTGCAGGATCCCCGGATGAAGGTATATCTGTTACTAATCAACTAATCAAACAAGGAGTAGATATAATAGTTGGCCCTTCTTTTTCTTCAGTAGCAATTGAAATGGCAGAATATTGTATTGATAGTGATGTTCTTATGATGACATATAGTGCCACAACTCCTGAACTATCTTTTTTAGATGATAAAAATCTTATATGGAGGACTTGTCCATCTGATTATACCTTTGGCACTATTTCTGCACAATATTGTTTCAATTCATTACATATGAGAAAGGCAGCAATACTTTATAGAGACGACAGATTTGGGCAGGGATTATCAGAAGTTATAAAAAACAGGTTCCTGGAATTGGGAGGAGAAGTGCTAAGTAATGTGCCCTTCCCTGTCGATGATGTAAATCTTTCAACATGCAATATTACTAACGAGCTTAATACTGTGTTTGGGGAAGAAGTGGATGTTGTTTATATTATTGCCTTTAATTCTGATTTATTGCACTTGGCAAATGAAATATATAACAATACTCTATATCAATCCTTAGAAAAAAAGCCTGTCTTATTTCTTAATGATGGGATAATACCAATTGACATAATAAATAATGTAAATTCGGAATTATTTGAAACAATTGTTGGAATAACCAGCACAAATAGTAATAATCCCAACTACATAAAGTTTTATACGAATTTTACCGAAAGGTTTGGTTTTTCGCCTACTACTTATTCAGAACATGCGTATGATGCATTATATTGTTTGGTTTATGCAATGTTAAATGCTGATTCCCCAATTTCAACTGATGTAGTAGAGCATTTATGGGAGGTTTCCGGAAGCGATTTTCAATGTAGGACGGATCATCCAGAACAAATAATTATAAATGTTGATGAATATAGCATAGCAAAGGAATTAATTAAGAGAGGGAATTCCATTAATTATGAAGGAGCTTCAGGGCCAATAAATTTTGATTATAATGGAGATCCAAGTCCTATAGTTACTATTTGGGGAATTGAAAATAATGAATATATTGAAATTGGTTATTACGACAGATAATACGTGAGAAAGATAGAAAGGGAAAAACATATTAATTCATTTAATAAATATATTATGAAAATTATCATGATGATAATTTTCATGGGATACTCATTATATGCATTTTCTCAAGCAAATATTTATGTGTTAAAAGCTGTATATATTGAGAAGTTCTCCAGGTTCGTTTCTTGGCCTGAAGAGAGTTTAATGAATGACTTAAATGAGCCCTTTATTGTTTCTGTTATTGGGGAAACTCCATTAACCGAAAATCTTGAACAAATATATTCAATCCAAAAAATTAATAATAAAAAAGTAATAATAAAGAGATTATCAAACCTTTATGAAATAGAAAATAGTCATATATTGATTATTGCGGAATCGGAAAGAAAAAAATTACAGAAAATTTTAAATATAACAAAAAAATTGCCGATACTTACAATCGGTGAGGCTTCAGATTTTGCCGAAAAGGGAGTTTTAATAAATTTCATCGAAGAAAATAATAAATTACGGTTTGAAATTAATGAAACAGCGGTTTTAGAATCTCCATTGCAGATGAGTTTTTATCTTCTTAATTCTGCAAAGATTGTTAAACCTGTAAATAATAATGAATGAAAGTTATTCATAACATATCAATTAAGAACAAGCTTATTAGTGTTATTTTATTAGTAAGTACTGTTACTATGATAGTTGGGTTTACAATCGTTGGAATTAGTGACATAAAGAATCTTAAACAAGAGATGCTTTTAAATGCATTAATGAATACAAAATTGATTGGAGAATATTCTATAGCTCCGTTGACATTTGATGACAATACAGGTGCTGAAAATATTTTATCTAAATTATCTACGATACCAGGAGTAATCTCAGGGGCGTTATATGATAGAAATGGGGAGTTATTTGCTTCATATAAAAAATCAGAAGGCACATTAATTTTTCCTTTTTATGAGAATCCGGATGAATTAACCGGTTCAACAACAGAATTTTTAAAAACGTATTTAAATATTGAGTATCCAATATATTATGAAAATTTTAAGTATGGTTTAATAACAATACAAGTTGATACCATTATTCTGACAGAAAAAATAAGAAACTATATTCTTATAATGGGATGTATTCTTATTGGGATGATAATTCTTTCTTATATACTGGCAAGTAGTTTGCAAAAACCAATTTCGCAACCAATTTTGGAGTTAGCGAAGTTAACGCGTAAAATATCAAGAAAAGGAGATTTTAATGTTAGAATTGAAAGGAAAAGTAATGATGAGATAGGAATCTTGTATGAAGACTTTAATAATATGTTAAAGCAATTGGTTAATCGCGAAGAAGCTAGAGATGAAGCTGAAAATAGGCTCCTGCAAGCAAAAGAAAAAGCGGAAGAAAGTGATTTGTTAAAATCGGCATTTTTGGCGAATATGTCGCATGAAATAAGAACCCCGATGAATGCTATTTTAGGGTTTACAGAGTTATTGACAATTCCTGATTCTGAAATTACGGTAGAGGAAAAGAATAATTTTATAAAATTAATTAATCATAGCAGCAACAACCTTTTACAATTAATAGATGATATTATTGATATTTCTAAAATTGAGGCCGGCCAGCTAAAGATTCTTAGAAAAGAATGCCCGTTAAATACTACATTAAAAGATATAAAAAAGTCATTTTTAGAATTGAGAAAACATAAGAACAAAGAAAATATCGATATAAGATTAAACGAAAATGGAGAAAAACAAAATCTCATAATAAAAACAGATCCTTTAAGATTAAACCAGATTATTACGAATTTAATTGATAATTCATTAAAGTTTACTGATGAAGGATTTATTGAATTTGGATATGAAATTCAAAGCGATGAAAAACTTCTTTTTTATGTAAAAGATACAGGCCTCGGGATGGATGGCAATAAAAAGGATTTAATTTTTGACCGATTTACAAAAATTGAGGACGATAATACTAAATTATACAGAGGGGCAGGTTTGGGTTTAGCAATTTGTAAAAGTTTGGTTGGATTATTAGGTGGAAAAATTTGGGTAGATTCAACACCTTTTGTGGGTTCTACTTTTTATTTTACACTACCATTTGAAAAAATTAAGAATTCTAAAAATGATTTGAAAATAATTGATATCCCTAAAAACTATAATTGGCACGACAAAATAATTCTTGTAGCTGAAGATGAGCCTGCAAATTGTTTATATATTGAAGAGGTGTTAAAAATAACAAAAGCAAAAGTATTAAAAGCCGTAAATGGGAAAGAAGCAATCGAGATATTTAAGAAAAATAATGTTGATATAATAATTATGGATATTAAAATGCCTGAAATGGATGGTTTTGAGGCAACAAAGCAAATAAAAATACTAGACAAAAATATTCCGATAATTTCACAATCAGCATATGCAATGCCCGGAGATATAGATAAAGGGCTTAATTCGGGAATGAATGAATATTTAATAAAGCCAGTGAAACCATCGGAGTTATTGTCTGTAATTAATAAACATCTGAACAGATTATCTCACGCACAATGAAAAAAATATTAAAGTTTTATGTTCCGGGTTTGATCCTTATTATTTTATTAATTCTTTTAGTTCAACCTAATCCATATTTTAGAAGAGCAATATATTATAATACTGCTGATATTACAGATTATAAAATATTTGATAATAGGACTATTGACACAGGGCAGCCTCAAGAATGGAATATTTCCGTTGATTATAATAAATATAGTTTATCGTCTAAAGAACTGGATTTCCTGAGAAGTTATGAAACTGTAGCCTTTTTAATAGTAAAGGATACCAGCCTCTTGTTTGAGACATATTGGGATGAATATTCTGAAAGTTCAATGTCAAATTCTTTTTCAATGGCAAAAAGTATTGTAAGTCTCCTTGTTGGAATTGCTATTGATGAAGGTAAAATTGGATCAGTTGATGACCCTTTAACAAAATATATCCCGGAATATATTAATGATAAGAACAGTAATATTAAAATTCGTGATTTATTAACAATGAGTTCGGGAATTGAGTGGAATGAGAGTTATATAAATCCTTTTTCTGTTACAACCAAAGCTTATTACGGTAATAATCTTAATTCGATAGTATTAAATGCAAAAGCAAAAGAACAGCCGGGGGTTAAATTTGATTATATTACAGCAAACCCTCAATTGTTAAGTATGATTCTTAAAAAAGTTACAGGAATGCCCTTAGCTGAATATGCGTCAGAGAAACTTTGGAAACCATTAGGAGCGGAACATATTGCCAGTTGGAGCCTGGATAAAGAGGGTGGTGACGAAAAAGCGTATTGTTGTTTTAATTCAAATGCCAGAGATTTTGCACGTATTGGGCAACTAATATTAAATAAAGGTAAATGGAATGGCAGGAAAATAATTTCGAAAGAATATGTTGAAAAGGCATTGACTCCCGCCAGTAATTTGGTTAACGAGGAAGGGCAACATGTTGATTTTTATGGTTACCAATGGTGGTTAAGCAACTATAAGGATTTACAAATAAGTTATGCGCGAGGTATTTTAGGCCAGTATATTATTGTTATTCCTTCAAAAAACATTGTTATAGTAAGGCTTGGCCATAAAAGAGATAAAACAAAAATAAATCATCATCCGTTAGATTTTTATAAATATATAAATCTCTCGCTGAAAATATCCAATAATAACCTTTAGCAAAAATGCTCCCCCACCAGAAAAATTGAATTTTCAACCATTAAGTTACCGTATTGGTAAAAGACAGTGGGTTTTTATTCGTTTTATAGGAACGCACAGTGAATATGATAAAATAGACGCAAATAATATTTAAAATTATGGAAATAAAAGTAATAAAAACCGAAGATGATTATAATAAAGCTTTAAAAAGACTTGAAGTTATATTTGATGCACCAATTGACTCTCCTCAAGGAGATGAAGCTGAATTACTATCTATTCTTATTGAAAACTATGAAGAAAAGCATTATCCAATTGAAGCACCTGACCCAATTGAAGCAATTAAATTCCGAATGGAACAGATGAATATGAATAAAAAAGATTTAGCGGACGTAATTGGATACAAAAGTAGAGTCTCTGAAATTTTTAATAGAAAGAGAAAACTCTCTTTGAATATGATAAGACAACTTCATAAGAAACTAAAGATCCCATATGATTCTTTACTGACTGAATATTAACCGCACATTTGCTAACATTGCTTCACCGAATAATTTGGGTGTTCTTTGGTTATTAGTCTTTTTTGCTATCTTTAAACTT
>DAOVYZ010000429.1 GCA_030635365.1 Bacteroidales bacterium | reverse complement strand
TATTATTTGTTTAAAAATTTGGACAAATATACGTATTAATTATTCCTATTCCAACAACAATCTAAATAATTACTAATTAATTTATTTTATGTAAGCCTGATTTTTAAGATATTTGGCAAAATATCTGGCAAACTAAATTTCTCAGGAATAAAATTATCTCCTATAAGATCTTTAAGGTATTCCAAATATTTCACACGATAATAATCAATTCTTAATTCGGTTATAAGATCGGGAACACTCTGAATTTTAGTAGCTTTATATGCTTTTGATCCTGCAAACGCAAATCCCTCTTCCATATTTCCCTGAGCAGCATTATGTAATGCCTGAGCTATACAATAAGGTACGTTTTTGGAGTCACAGGATTTTAAACATTTCCAGTAACATTTAAAAGGCTTTGCATTTCCAGAATATATCTGGTCAATAAATTTATTTCTGATAGCTCTTCCGGGAAGCCCTACCGGACTATCAATAATTATAATATCCTCTTGTTTACTATTAATATAAGTCTCTTTAAATTTAATTGATGCATCACATTCATGCGTTGTTACAAATCGAGAACCCATTTTGACTCCCTTTGCACCCTTTTGCATTATACTATAAATATCTTTACCGGTATAAATTCCTCCTCCTGCTATTACCGGAATTTCTTTTTCAAATTCCTTTTCAAAATAATTTATTTCGTTAACTGTACTTTCAATTATGTCAGAAAGAACCTCTGACTCACTTATTAAATTATTTTTCTTAAACCCTAAATGCCCTCCAGCCATTGGGCCTTCTACTATGATTGCATCAGGTATATAATTATAATTTTTCGCCCAATATGAGAAAATTAGCTTAGCTGCTTTAGCTGAAGAAACTTTGGGAATAAATTTAGTGTGAATATTATCAAATCCTTTTTCCAAAACATACTTTGGCATTTTTAATGGTAATCCGGCTCCTAATATAATTACATCGATTTTTTCTTCCAAAGAAACTGTCAGCAAATCCTCATAATCTGTTACAGCAACCATCAGGTTAACACCTAATATACCCTTTGTTAAACTACGTGCCTTACGAATCTCTTTTTGAAGAGCCCTTTTATTAGCTTCTCTATAATTTTTCATGTAATCCGGTTCAGTCATTCCAATCGCTACTGCAGAAATAACTCCTATTCCTCCTGCATTAGCCACAGCTGATGCCAATCCGGATAATGATATAGCAACTCCCATACCTCCTTGCACTATAGGCAACTTTGCACTAATATTTCCAATATTCAATGGATTCATAACTTCAAATCATTTTAATTAGACAAAAGTATCATGAAACTATCCGAAAAAAAAGAAATAGGTATTAAGCCTATCAAAAAAGGGTTAAAAAATTAGAATTAGGGGCTAATAAATTGAATTCAGGGGTGAAATAACTCTAGTATCTTCTCAAATTAAATTAATTCTTTCAATTTATACGCAAAATTTTTTGATACGGGTATCGAAAAATCCAAATTTTCAAAAAAGATTTTATATCCTTGAATATTCCCATCAACTTTATCTATATGATTAATATTTACCATATAAGATCTATGACACTTAAATATAAATTTATGTTCTTTTAACAGGTCTTCAGCTTTACTTAAACTTGTACGAATCATTTGATTTTTATACTTCTCTCCTTCCTTCCAAAAAACTTCAATATAATTATTAGCGGCACGTATTAATAAAAGCAGGCTTACTCTAATAGAGAGATTATCTTTAGCATAATCTGACTTAAAATGAACTAATCTTTCATTAATTGATTTATTCTCTTTTAACTTCTTATTAATATCTTCTGCAACTGTCAAATACGGCCTTAATATTCTGTTTTGATTAACTGTAATAAGGCCCGTAATAGGTATAACAGCAATAAGAATAAGTCCTATTAACATATTAAAATCAATATTAAATATCCCAAGAGCCTTATAATAAAGGAAATATCCTACAGAAATAGTTGATAAAATCCAAATATTCCAGATAATTTCTTTTTTAATATTCCAAACCTTTTTTAAAAATATCTTTGGAAATAAACTGGGCATGATTAATAAATTCAGGCTTAAAGAAAGAAAAGTAATAACACCCAAGCCAATAACAACATAAATCTTCTGTTTATTATCCATAGAACTAACATCTAGGGGCTGAAACAAGTATAAAAAAATTAATACTCCAATACTGATAAAAAATATAAGTTTGCTATTATATTTTAAATCATCGTTATAAGGATAGGGTTTATTTAAAAATTTCAACATATTAGATATTTTAATCAATTATAAATTAGGCTAAATTACTTATTTTTTCTTAATCATTCTATAATGATTCCTCACACAATAGATAAAAAATAATCCCATAAAGAATCTTTTGGCGGATCAGCCACTATTTCAAGTATTTCTTTTTTTACAGGATGCAAAAACTCAGTTTTTCGCGAGTGAAGGCTTATTCCTCCATCAGGATTTGATCTTGAAAATCCATATTTCAAATCTCCTTTTACAGGGCAACCTATTTTTGCTAACTGACATCGAATCTGATGATGTCGCCCTGTATGTAAGTCTATTTCCAATAAAAAATAATTATCAGCAGATGCTATTAACTTATATGAAAGACTTGCTAATTTTGAATTCTTCATTTCCTTATCATAAGCAAACGATTTATTCATCTTTTGATTGCGAACTATATAATGTTTTAAAGTTTCAGAATCACTTTGTGGTTTATTCTTTACTATTGCCCAATAGGCTTTTTTTATCTCACTCTCCTGAAACATTTTATTTAACCTTGTTAATGCTTTGCTGGTACGGGCAAACATTAAAACTCCACTTACCGGCCTATCAAGACGGTGTGTAACTCCAATATATACATTCCCTGGTTTATTATATTTATCTTTAATATAAGATCTTACTTTCTCGGAAAGTGGCTCGTCACCTGTCTTATCTCCTTGAACAATGTCAGAATTATTCTTATTTATAGCAATAATATGGTTGTCTTCGTAAAGAATTTCCATGATAGTAATGTTCAATAATACTTTAAAATGCTAATTATTAATATTGTTCCTTTTCATTTGGAAAGTCAATCGTCTTAACATCACTTATATAAGATCTTACAGAACCTTTTATTTCTTCTGATAAATTATGGTACCGACGTAAAAATCTGGGTGAAAATTCTTGTGTAATACCAAGCATATCGTGCAAAACTAAAACCTGGCCATCAACTTTACTCCCTGCACCTATCCCTATAATAGGTATTGTAAGTTCTTTAGCAACCTTTTCAGCTAATTTAGCAGGTATCTTTTCAAGGACAATTGCAAAACATCCAACTTCTTGTAGTTTATGTGCATCTTCAATAAGTTTTTTTGCTTCTTCATCTTCGCGGGCCCTAACTACATAAGTCCCAAATTTATGAATTGACTGAGGTGTTAAACCTAAATGCCCCATAACAGGTATTCCAGCCGATAAAATTCGTTGTACCGACTCTAATATTTCCTGCCCTCCTTCAATTTTAACTGCATGCCCCCCCGTTTCTTTCATCATTCTTATAGCACTTGTTAATGCTTCTTTAGAATTACCCTGATATGATCCAAATGGTAAATCAACAACTACTAAAGCCCTATTAACTCCACGAACTACCGATTTAGCATGATATATCATTTCATCCATTGTAATTGGCAATGTTGTTTCATTGCCTGCCATTACATTTGAAGCTGAATCTCCTACTAGGATTA
>DAOVYZ010000449.1 GCA_030635365.1 Bacteroidales bacterium | reverse complement strand
ATATTGATTAGTAAAATTGCTATGCTGATTTCTAAAATTTTTCGTAATGTTTTATTCATAATTTTCGATTTTTTCAAATGCCCTACAACCTATGAATTAAGGCTAGTTACTGTAAATATTTTATCAGGGAATGAATTTATATCAAATAGGTAAATAGATTATTTTTTTAGTTTCGAAAAAAGGTTCTGAAAAATAATTATAGATATCGAAAATCTTGATTTTTGATTTAAAGTTTTTCAATTCTTCTTCAAGATTTCCTCCTTTTAAATATAAAATACCATTTTCTAGTTCATTTTTTGAATCAGGCTTTATATTTGTTTTTATCCAGTTGAAAAAAACAGGAAAAGCTGTAACCGCTCTGCTCACAATAAAATCATATTCCCCCCTTACTTTCTCGACTCGGTTATGCTCCGCTGTAACATTACCAAGTTCTATGCTTTGAGAGATATTTTGAACTACTCTTATTTTTTTACCAATTGAATCTACCAGGTGAAAATTACATTCAGGAAAAAGAATGGCAAGCGGTATTCCCGGAAACCCTCCCCCGGTACCGACATCAAGAATGGCAGTCTTTTTTTTAAAAGAAATTATTTTAGCAATGGCTAAAGAATGTAATACATGCCGTTCATATAACTGATCAATATCCTTACGTGATATTACATTTATTTTACTATTCCACTCCTTATATAATTCATGTAAAAAGCCAAATTGCCTGTTTTGTTTCTCCGTAATATCAGGAAAGTATTTTTTAATAATAGTCATACAGCCAGGCTTATTTAAAATCGGGATTGCTATTTTTTAAAATATTATAAAGTAATTCCCTCGCTCTAAAAAGCTGAGCTTTCACTGTTCCAATCGGTAAGTCTAACTCATTTGCAATTTCTTCGTATGAGTATTCTTTAAAATAACGTAACTCTACTAAGGTTTTATAACGCGGCTTTAACTTTTCTACAACACTTCGTGTTAATGCCATACGTTGACTCTTAATCATATCTTCTTCGGGGTCGGGAGTATTTGATTGCAATGGTGTCCCTATGCTATCCTGATCCTCAGATGTTTGATCTAAGGAAACAAGGTTTGCCTTTTTCTTCCGTATAAAATCAATACAATTATTTGTAGCTATTTTAAAAAGCCATGTGCTAAAAGCATAATTAGGAGTATATTGTGTAATATTTTTAAATGCTTTACCAAAAGCTTCTATTGTCAGGTCTTCGGCATCACTTTTATTGTTAACCATTTTCAGGAGCATATAATAAATGGCATCTTTGTACTTGCCGAGTAATTCTGCATAGGCTTTTTCGTCTCCGGCTGATGCAAGCCTAACCAACTTGTAATCTTGCTTGGCTTTTTCTGATAGGTTCGGATTTATTTCCATTTATTCCCTTTTGATGAAAAATAGTTTGTTAAAAAAAATAAAAAACTTAGATATGGCATAATAAAATCGTAAAAAAATGATGGTAACAACAAATATTTTTCATTCAAGCGGTTTATGGCTACCTTAAAAATTATTAATTGAAGAAACATTCGGAAAGCAAAAGCACTTATTATGTAAGTTTGATATTCTTTAAACCAAACCAGAGATAAAGCAAATAAAATATAAAATAATACCCTGCTAAAGGTTTCCCAGAATAACCGCCACTTTGTTTTAAATTTATACAAACTGCTTGTTGAGTTATGTCTTTTTTTCTGTCTAAACCAGCTTGAGAAATTAGGTTCTGCTTCCGAACGAGTAACAGACTCTCTTGTAATTACTACCCTTGTATTTTTTCTATTAGCTACCTGATTAATAAAAAGGTCATCGTCTCCTGATTGAATGTGATTATGGCTTGCAAATCCTTTGTTGTCAAAAAATAATGATTTCCTGTACGCAAGATTTCTTCCAACTCCCATATATGGCCTTTTTGCTAAAGCAAAAGTTAAATATTGTATAGCAATAAACAAAGTGTCAAACCGTATTAAGTTATTAATAATTTTCCTTCTGCGAATATATCCTCCATACCCTAAAACTATATTATTCTTATTGGTAAACCTTTTTTGCATTTGTTCTATCCATTTATTGCTTTCAGCAACACAATCGGCATCTGTTAGTAGCAATAAATCATTTTTTGCTGCTTTAATTCCAATTGTTAGTGCCAACTTTTTGCTGTGATAGAATTTTTCGTCTTGTTTGATAATTGTCGTCCTAAGATGTTTATATTTCTTCTGTAATCGTTCAATTACAAATTCCGAATCATCTTCAGAACAATCGTTTACAACAATTACTTCATAATCAGGGTAGTCTTGGTCCAAAATTGATGGGAGATTCTTTTCAAGATTTTCTTCTTCATTTCTGGCACAAATAATAACTGAGATGGGCTCTTTTTTTGAGTTAGTGTTTTTATTTTTTCTATAAAATAATATTCTGGAATAATAAAACAGGTAATAAAAGAGTTGGATTAAAAGTGTAAAACCAAAAGCAACAAGTATTATATAATTTGGATTATTTAGCAGAAATTCGTAATAATTCGCAATATTTTTGAGTTCATTTAACATAATTAGCAATTTTATTAAACATTTTCCGGTTAAACAAGAATTGTGAATCTAAGAAATGAAATATTTATTCACATTTAGTTATCTTTGCCACGAAATTAGATATTTATGAAATTTGAAATATTCCAAAAAGACCTAAAAACAAAGGCACGAGCGGGGGAAATAACTACAGGGCATGGAAAAATTCAAACTCCTATTTTTATGCCGGTTGGCACACAGGGAACCGTAAAAGGTGTCAATCAACGCGATTTAGTAGAAGATGTAAAAGCTCAAATTATACTTGGAAATACTTATCATTTATATTTACGTCCTGGTGTAGAAACTTTACAAATGGCTGGGGGATTGCATAAATTTATGAATTGGAGTGGCCCAATTTTAACAGATAGCGGAGGATACCAGGTTTTTTCTTTAGCGGATAATCGTAAATTAAAAGAAGAAGGTGCTCACTTTAGTTCTCATATTGATGGGTCGAAACATACTTTCACTCCTGAAAATATAGTAGATATCCAGAGAATTATAGGGGCTGATATTATAATGGCATTTGACGAATGCACTCCATATCCATGTGACTATAACTATGCAAAGAAATCAATGGAATTAACACATCATTGGTTAAAGAGGGGAATTCAACGATTTGATGAAACAGAATCTTTATATTCACATAAACAAACTTTTTTCCCAATTGTACAAGGAAGTGTTTTTGAGGATTTAAGAAAGGAGTCGGCAAAAACAATTGCTTCATATGACAGAGACGGATATGCTATAGGAGGCCTTTCGGTAGGTGAGCCTGAAAAGGAGATGTATGATATGATTGAGGTGGTAAATGAAATTTTACCGGAAGAGAAACCCCGATATCTTATGGGGGTTGGAACACCGGTTAATATTCTTGAGAGCATAT
>DAOVYZ010000425.1 GCA_030635365.1 Bacteroidales bacterium | reverse complement strand
TGTCAAAAAATCTAAAGTAAGCTTGAATAAAAATGCAATTGAGTATATAATTGAAAATCACACTCGTGAATCAGGAGTTAGAGCACTTGATAAAACTATTGCTAAGATTATTAGAAGTTTGGCCAGAAAAATTGCTATGGAAGAGGCATTTAACAAAATTCTTACCATTGATCAAATTAAAGAAATTTTGGGGCCTCCGGAATTCTCAAAAGACAGGTATCAGGGAAATGAATTTGCAGGTGTCGTTACAGGACTGGCATGGACAGCAGTTGGTGGCGAAATACTATTTGTAGAGAGTAGCCTGAGCAAGGGTAAAGGTAAGTTAACATTAACAGGTAATTTAGGAGATGTAATGAAGGAAAGTGCTGTAATTGCTCTGGAATATATAAAATCGCATGCACATGAATTAAACATCCCTGGCGAAGTTTTTGAAAACTGGAATATTCATGTTCATGTTCCCGAAGGAGCTATACCAAAAGATGGTCCATCTGCTGGCATAACAATGGCTACTTCATTAGCTTCAATATTTACACAGCGAAAAGTAAGACAGAAAATAGCAATGACCGGAGAAATAACTCTTCGGGGAAAAGTTCTTCCTGTAGGTGGGATAAAAGAGAAAATATTGGCTGCAAAACGAGCAGATATTACCGATATTATTATATCAAAAGATAATAAAAAGGATATTAGCAAGATTAAGGATATTTATTTGAAGGGATTGAACTTTTTTTATGTAAACGAGATAATGGAAGTTTTAGAAATAGCTTTATTAAAGGAAAAGGTTAAAAAACCAATGAAAATTCCGTGATTAAAAGATTAAATATGATTTGTTGACTTTGTAAATAAATTCTGTAAATTTACTTTTTAAAGAAATGTTTAATTAATATTATTATGAAAATGGGAGCTGCTTTATTTTGGGGTGTATTATTAATTCTTATTGGAATAGGAATAGTAATACGAGTTGTATTCAATATCAACTTCCCCGTAGTTAAATTTGTAATTGCATTTTCCCTAATATTTATTGGTATAAAACTATTAGTTGGCAAATCAAATTTTTGGCATGATTGTACTGATAAGGATACTACTGTTTTTAGTGAAAGCAAAATACATGGTGTAGAGGAAAATTTTAAAGAGTATAATGTAATTTTCGGAAGTTCAATAATTGATTTAAGGGATATTGATTTGTCCAAAGGATCAAAAGATATAAGAATTAATACCATTTTCGGGAGTACTTATTTAAAAATTAATGAGGCTACTCCTATAAAAATAAAAGCGGATGCCGCATTTTCATCGGCGAAATTACCAAATGGTAATACCGCTGCATTTGGGACAGGACGATATGAGAGTGAATCTTTTAGTAAAGATACAAACCATATTTACATACGTGGAGATGTTGTTTTTGGCAGTTTTGAAGTAAGGACTTATTAGTTTAACAATATTTAAAGACACTATTCTGAAAAGTATGTAAGTTTTAAAAAACGGGCAGTATTTCATAAGCTGTGTAAGTTTATGAAATACTGCCATTTACCACAGGTTCTCAATATATTTATTTGAGAGCCTATTTTTTATTTTTTAATGAGTCGAAAGCTTTACTTATTGAATCCTTCACTTTATGAAAATTTTCATCAACTCCCTTTTTTATTTTTACCCAATTCTCATCCTGAGATTCTTTTAAAGTATTTACTTTTTCCTCAAGAGTTAATTTATATTTCCTGATGTTGCCAATTTGTTCTTTAATTTTATATTTTACTTCTTCATTTGCATGTTTAGCTTTATCTTCTAATTCTTCTATCTTAATAGATAAGTCACTTATCCATATTTCAGTCTTATCATAAAAATCCTGTTTGTCTTCATTTACAATTTTTATGAAATCTTCAAAATCAATAACCAGCTTATCCCATTTTTCTTTTCCCGAATCCTTAAGATTATTAAACTTTTCATCCAGTTTCTCCCTTTGATTTTTTAGAGATTTAATTTTATTTTCCAGTTCACTTACACCTTTTTTTGTTTTTAATTTAGCATCTAAGGCTTTGGCTTCTAATTCGTATATTTTAGCTTTAAGTTTTTTAACAATTACCTCAGCTTTTGCTTCGTATTCTTTTCTTTCTTTCATATTCTATTGATTTAATTTATTGATTTAAAGAAGAATAAACTTAGTCAATTAATTTGATAATATCAAGTGTAATTTTATGTTATCAAAAATGTTTTTAATGATAAACTAGTATAAGGAACACATTTATTAAAAGTTTCTGATTAATTCAAACAATTGTCTTAAGTTTGTTAAATATTTTATTTTCAACTTTAACAACTATGGAAAAAATTGCAGTCTTCCCCGGATCATTTGACCCGTTTACTGTAGGGCATGAATCAATAGTTAACAGAGCACAAGTTTTATTTGATAAGATATATATAGCAGTAGGATCTAATTCAAAAAAGGATGCATTGTTTTCACTAGAAGAAAGAAAAACATTTATTAATCAGGTTTTTGAGGGTAATTCGAAAATTGAGGTGGTACACTTTGAAGGTTTGACAATAGAGTTTTGTAAAAAAATGGGAGCTGAATATTTACTTCGAGGTTTAAGAACTGCAGCTGATTTTGAATATGAAAGAGCAATAGCCCAGGTAAATAAAGCAATGTACGAAGGAATTGAAACGGTATTTTTGTTAACAATGCCTGAACATACTCCGGTAAATTCTTCAATAGTTAGAGACATTATACGTCATGGCGGTGATGCCAGTAAATTCTTGCCAAAGAAAATGAATATCACAAAAATTAAAAAATAGGGCGTCCTGATGTTAAGATATAAAATATTGGTTCTACTTTTTATTTTACCTTTCACTCTTTTTTCTAAAGAAGTAGTATTATGGGGTAATATACCTGAATATTACGGTGAAACTTTAACCTTTTTTTCATATTCTGATCAAATAACATACAAAGAAAAAGAGTTGTGTACTTGCATTGTCGAAGAAAATGGCGACTTTTCGTGTTCGTTTAAGACTGATGAAATCATTTATGTTTTTATTCATCTGGGAACGTATGAGGCATTTTTATACACTGAGCCCGGAAAGGAATATGAATTATTGTTTCCGGAAAAGAAACAAAAAACAATGGCTGACAAATTGAATCCTTATTTCGAGCCAATCAAATATCATTTAGGAATAGAGAATACTTCGGAAACAGAACTTAATTATCAGCTGGCTTTTTTTGATGAGATTTTTTCAATGATGGTTGAGAGCAATTCTTATCTAATATATAAAAAGTCAAGTAAGTTAGATGTTGATGGTTCAATTCAAAAGGTTGATACATTATTTTTAGATGTAGATAATAGTTTTTTCAAAGATTTTAAGAAATATAAATATGCTTCTTTCAGGCATCTGTCTTATCAGGAAAAGGTGAAGAGTATTTCAAATACGTATTATTTGAATAATGAGATATTATATGAAAATCCGTCTTATATGGAATTGTTTAACCAGGTATACAAAGACTATTTCACATATTTTGGAAGAACAGATAAGGGCAAACAAATATACAATGATATAGGTTCATTAAGAAGTTTAAAATCTTTAAAAAAGACCTTGGGAAGTGATTCAATACTAACAAATGATACTTTAAAAGAACTTGTTATACTGAAATGTTTGCACGATGAATTTTACAAAGACAAATTTTCTCGTATGGCAATGTTGACGATTATAGATTCTTTGGAATATCAGACAAAGATTCCTAGACATAGCTTAATTGTAAAGAATATTAAGGAAAAAGT
>DAOVYZ010000106.1 GCA_030635365.1 Bacteroidales bacterium | reverse complement strand
ATTACGCCTATAGCAACAAAGCCTGCGTAAACAATAGAATACAAGATGAACATCCAAACTCCAAGCCTAGCTTTTCGTTCAGAAGATTTATCTTCCCCTAATTCTACTGCCGGTCCATGATCCATATGATTCAATTTTAGTGGTTAATTACTATGTTATATTGTTTATATGAGTTATTAAATTAACTGCTAAAATATAAAATTTCTTATCTTAAACAAGATAATTTTAATTTGTTCTTATTATTAGTTGTCGACAGACGCATATAGTTAGCTGATGATACTGAGGATTAAACACCAGCTTGAATTAATACAAAAAGGAAAGGAGCCTGATAATTATATTAATCCGAGAAAAGTAACAGAGATTGAGCGTTCAATTTTAAAGAAAATTTTCTCAAAATTAATAGATTTTCAATCAAAACTTGGATTTGAATATAAGGGAACATTATAAAATAATTCATCTCTGCTTTCTATTTATAGCAATTTATATCAAATAGGATACTGAATGTTAGCAAAATATGTCAATGATATATTTAAAATGAGATATATCTTTGTTTGGCTATACTAGTATTTGCAAGTTAAATTAATAACATTTAAATAATATAATATGGAAAATGAAATCTTAATTTATCCAATAGGAATAGTACATTCAAATGATAATAGGTTTGCTATTGAAGTTAACAAAAAATACCGTTCAGCATTAACTAATATAGATGGATTTAGTCATCTACAAGTAATATGGTGGGGCAATTATTGTGATAGCCCGAAATACCGAAAACAATTAACTGTAAGCAAACCTTATAAAACCGGGCCAGATTTAATAGGCATTTTTGGGACACGATCACCTGTGCGTCCTAATCCGATATTAATAAGCACAATTCTGGTTCAGAGCATTGATTATGATAATGGAATTATTAATACACCATATATTGATGCAGAAAATAATCCTCCTGTCCTGGATTTAAAACCATACCATATGAGTGATAGAGTTAGAGATTGTAGTGTGCCGGAATGGTGTAAGCATTGGCCAGAGTGGGATGAGGATTCTGTAACTTTTGATTGGCAAAATGAATTTAATTTTTAATAAATTGCATGCACTTCGTTGAATATATTACGAAGTGCTTTTTTAATTATCAAAATGACAAATAAAGATATTGTTTTAAAGACAATAAAATTTATAGAGAAAAACCTAAAGTCAGATATTTGTGTTCTGGATATTGCACAAGAGGCTTGTTTTTCTTTGTATCACTTTATTAGGCTTTTTCAAAGTATAACCGGGTATTCACCCAAAAGTTATCTACAGCAACGAAGATTAACTGAGGCAGTAAATGAATTATGTAATACCAATAAAAGAATTGCTGATATTGCTTACGATTTTCAGTTTGGCAGCCATGAGACGTTTACAAGGGCTTTTCGTAAGCAGTTTGCTGTTAATCCTGCAAAAATAAGAAGCGGATATGCTTTAACATCTTTGCCTTTAGTTAAGCCTATAACGGCTGATTATATTTATCAATCTGAAAAGGCAAGAAACGTACCTCCGAAACTTATTGAATTGCCACAAATAATATTAACAGGCATTACTTTTTTTGTAAGCGATGATGAAACTTTGACTGATCTTTCGAAACAATGGAACCAATTTATAAATGAAGTAGATGTTATTAAGAATACTGTAAGCCCTCACCGTTTTTACCAGGTTCAGTTTTGGTCGGAGAGTCAGGAATTAAATGGAATGTATTTTTTTATTGGAATCGAAATAATGAATGTGGAAAATATAAGTCCACAGTTTGTAGTTAAAGTTATTCCCAGTGGGAGGTATTTACGCTTTATACATAAAGGTTTGTCAAACAAAGTAGGATATACATACAAATATATTTATAATCAATTTTTACCTGAAACCGATTACAAATTAACCGAACCATTTAATTTTGAACTATATGGAGAAAAGTGTTTAGGCCCTTATAACGAGCAATCGGAATCTGAAATATATATACCAGTTGGCCGCAACTGAGTTTATAATATTGCTTTGTGGTAAAAAAGTAGAAAAGAGATGAAGAATCTATTGGTATATAAATGTCCTGAGATGGATAAGATTCAGTTAGAATCAGATGTTGTATACAAATCAGAAAATAACAAAAAACTACTTTTAGATATTTGTTATCCTATTGATCTTGATAAGAAAATTAAATATCCAACAGTTTTATTAATTAATGGAGGTGTGGGTTCGCCACTTAAATTTAGCTCAAGATTTAGGGATATATTTCTTTCATGGGGAAAATTAATTTCATCATTTGGATTTATTGCTATCAGTTTTGTCTGGAGGTATAAATTTCCTCAGGATATTACAACAGCAATAGATTTTATTAGAAATAATGCGAATAGTTATAATATTGATATAGAATATTTTCCACCATTATTATTGGTTATGGCTAAAAATGATAAATATTTCCCCATAAATTGCAATGATATGTTTAATATGAAATATAGAGCAACTGGGGCAAATGTAAAAACATTATTACATAAAACAGGAGAGCACGCTTTTGATATACGCAATAATAACAAAGAATCTCATGAAATAATATTGAAAACAATTGATTTTATGAAGGATAACTTAATGTAATAAATAATAAACTAAATTATCTGCGACACTATAACTCTGTAAGGCCTTTACTGTTCTATTTAATAAAAGTTTACGAATGCAGGTTTAATGTTTGGGTTTTGTGATTTGGTATTTGTTAAACGAATTTGACACCGGATTTGTACTCTCATGGAAATTATTCAACGAAATTGCTTCCGGTTTGAGCCAAAATGATATTTAACGAATTTCATTCGAAAAATAAAACTATGGCACTTTCAGTCCATAGTAGTTTATTTAGATAAAACGGGATCTGATAGTATCTCTTTGGTTCCAATGTAAAAATAGATAGCACTAAAGGTCATAAATATGTGGCTTATATCAAAATGATTGAACCATGGGCTAATACCCCATTTATTCATAAAAAATAAAGCTCCGATTGCAGAAAAGCCTACTGCAATCAGAAATAATTTGCTCCCTTTCTTTTTTGTTTTTAGATATATAACAAGGTTAAAACCGGAAACTACAATTAATAATCCATATGCTGAATGTACCTCGACAAAGAAAAAGTTTAAAGTTGCAAATGTTATGGTAACAAAGGTGAGCAGTTCAATAACATTTAACCAGGCAAAAAAAGTTCCTACCTTTTTGTTTATAATAGGCCTGGCATATTCAATAGCAGCACGTTCTACTAAAGCAATTGAAAACATACTTGTAAGCCATCCGGGCAGTTTCCATGGATTAGCAATATCTTTCAATAAATCCTCACCAAATATTCTTGCAATAATGTTTACGAAACCCTCAGGAGGGTTCCATTGTACATCAAATAAATAAAGAAAGCCATGTCCGACTATTCCACCAACTGCAGTTGCAACTCCCATACTTAAAAAGTAATACTTTAAATACAAGTGTACTTTATTTTTTACCTCAATTTTGTTTAGTTTGTAAAAAGCATAAAAGCATACAAACGATACCATTAAGTCTGTTAATGTCGTAACGGGCTCATCAATACGCAAGCCAAAAGGAAATATAGAAGGTTGTTCAAATATCATAATATAATACCAAGTTATAGAACAAATTTGATTTTGTCAAATTCTTAAAAGACACTTTCTCAAGCAGGAATTGTTAACCTTATAAAGAATTTGTAAGTTATGTATTTTATTAAATCATATAAATTGTTTATTAATTTGAGGATTTACCTACTGTGGCTAACATAAGCCAAGATCCGTGTAATGTCCATTGTTCAGACCATCTCCAACGATGATCTGTACTTTCGTCATACGGCAAAGGCCTAAAGGCAATATCTGTTTCGTCAGTAAATCCAGCTGATATTCCATTACAAACTCCGCCGCGAACATTTAAATTTTCAATAGACTCGATATATTTTGGATTATATTTTCCAATACCGTCCAGCATACATACATTATAAGGATTTAATCCTAAAATCCAGTTAATCTGATCCGCAGCATATTCTTTTGCATATTTTTTTTGAGATTCATTCAAATAAGGTAAAGCCATATTTAAAGCACTTGCTAATGATGCAATCCGGGCATTTTCACCTTGCCACCAATACCCTGATTCGTTATTATGAGGTATAAAAAATGATGATCGCTTTGTTAATTCATTTGTAGCTTTAATATATTGCCTTGCATAACCAAATGGGTTGTTTACTTCATTAGTAATTGTTAACTCAAAATCTACAGATTTTTGTATGGCATTTATAGCAATAGAACGGTACTTCTCTTTATTTTCCACATCTAAATAACGGCACAAAGCAATTATAGGCAAACCAGCCTCTGCTCCATGAAAATATGGGCGATCTCCATTTTCGTCTGCTCTCCACCAATTTTCAAAGTCTTTGTTAGTACTTAATCTTGCAATTAGTTGATTAGCTCTTAAACGAGCGTAATCTCTGTATTTTAAATCATTAGTAGCATCATATAATTCTGTTGCAGCCATTAAAGCACAGTAATCATCAAGAATATTTTCTTTTCCATCATCAATATATTCAGAGTTATGTTTAATAAGATGTTCGAATCCTTTTATAGCTGTTTTCAGGTAAGTTTCGGAAGAATATTCTCCTGCTTTTAAGTCCTTACTGGCTCTGGCTAATGCAGCTATTGTAATTCCGGCACCCTCACGGAAACCTGCTTGGTAATCTGTAGTTTTGTTTCCATGCTGCCCTTCGTATGCACAAATTTCCCGTTTCTCAGGATCACATGACCAATTGGCGAAAATGGTAGTATAGAAATAGCCCTCAGGATCCATCATCCTAACAAGAAAATCTGCGCCAAAAGTAGTTTCTTGCATTAGCTTGTCAATAGTATATTTACTACATGTGCCATTATTAATTAATAATTCCGTAGATTCCAGCATATTCCAGACAAACATTGGTGTTTGTTGCGGAAGCATAAAATTGGTGAAACATAGATGACTAAGATATTTACCCTTTTCCCCTGTTGCATCATACCATCCTCCATGAACATTGACAATATCTTTTCTGTCGCCAAAAAAACTCATTTCTTTATCCGTTTCATCATATTCCCCAACACATCTTACGTTTACAAAACCATCAATTAAAAGCGGTAAGCATTTTTCAGTTAAAATGTTTTTCTTAATGAGGAATTCTTCACTTGTAAAGGTTTGCTTACCAGGTATTACTGTAACCTGATATATCCCACTGTCACAAAATGAAGAAAAATCACCTTCAAATGCATTTCCGGTATGCCAGCTATCAATTTTTCCTCCTTTTTGAAAAGTACCGGTAAACACTACTTTGTTTTGAGAATCAATTATATTGAAGGTTTCAGGAATATTATCTGAAGTAGTTTGCAGAATTACTTTCTTTACACCTTTAATGTCGTAACCTATATGGTTAACAAGTAAATTGCTGTTTTTATCATTTTTGTTGTTGGCACATTCTGTAAATAATGCTCCTGTAATAATTAGTGCAATAAAATAAAATTGTTTCATAAGATGTTGTTTAAGTTTTACTAATATAAATTATTAACCCCAGTACTTTAGGGTGCGTATTGTTTGCTTGCTCGAAATTTGATCGTGATTTTCTTAGATTTTTTCCTTTTTTAAATATCAATCTGTAATTAATTTCCACTACTGTGGTGTAAAAATATCAAAATAATGAATAAATAGATAAAAGTAATTAAAGATTTTTTTTTGCAACATATAATTTACATTACTATTAATTATATTTGCTTCACCAAAATTAAAAATATATCTATCTTGAAAAAAGTAATTATAGTTCTATTTATTTTATATGCAGGGTTTGAAGTTTGCGCGCAGTCTGATGAATTTAAACCTCGATATGCATTTGGTATAAAGCAAGGTATAAATAATTCATCAGTTAGTTTTAAGCCGGGAATTAGTCAAGGGATTAATCTGGGATATTCTGGTGGTTTAGTATATAAACATAGAAATGAAAAATTATTTGGATTACAACTTGAATTAAATTTTTGTCAAAAAGGTTGGACTGAGGATCTTGATACGATAAATAACTCATATAAAAGGTCATTAAATTATATTGAATTACCATTTATTACTCAAATTGTGATGGGAAAACGGCTTAAGATCAAATATTATGTAAATCTGGGAACTTCGGTTGCTTATTTGCTATCAGAAAAAGAGGATCTTGTAGTAAATAACGAATTATATAGGCGTGAATATTATGAAAAGAAAGTGGAAAATGCTTTCGACTATAGTGGACTTGGCGAATTAGGTATTATTTATTATACCGGTGTTGGAGAGTTTCAGGTAGGAGTGAGGTATCAACGTACATTTACAGATTTGTTCAAAACTACTGAAACTACTGAATTTAGAAATTCTCAAAGCCAACTTTGGAGTTTTTTAGTTTCGTATTTCTTTCTTGATAATAGAGAATAGCATTTATGAACATATTAAAATATTTAGTGTTTAGAAATAGACTTAGTATTTTAACCCACATTATGCATTAAGATTTCAATTGTTCTTTTTAAGTATTTAACCGATATATTCATAATGCAAAGCATTTGAAGTGGGCTGAACCCGAAGGGTTGACATTAATAACTTTGTTATTACTTAACTATCCTTCAGTTAGTTTTAATTTTTCAATTTAATTGCATAGCTTGGGGTTAAACATTTTAAATTAATGTTATGAAAAAAATAAACTTATCAGTAATAGTTATAATTGCTTTCTTGTTTTCGGCAATGGCGCAAGAAAAATCATTTCATGATTTTACTGTAAAAACAATAGATGGTGAGGATTTAAATTTATCGACATTTAAGGGAAAAAAAGTTTTAGTAGTAAATACAGCTTCAAAATGTGGATTAACTCCGCAGTACGAAGATTTGCAAAGGCTTTATGAAAAGTATAATTCTGATAACTTTGTAGTTATTGGTTTTCCATCTAATGATTTTATGAATCAAGAGCCGGGGTCAGATAAGAAGATAAAAAGATTCTGTACATCAAAATATAATGTTACATTTCCTATGATGTCGAAAATATTTGTTAAAGGAGAAGATATTCATCCTTTATATAAGTGGTTAACAGAAAAAGAGCTAAATGGGAAAATGGACTCGAAAGTAAAATGGAATTTCCAGAAATATATGATCAATGAAGAAGGCAAATTAGTTGATTCTGCAAATCCTAGAACTAATCCTTTAAGTAAAAAGATAGTAAGTTGGATTGAAAATTAAATGGAAGAATCATATTTTCATATATAATATTCCAATATTGGTTGATTTTTTTTGTTTATTTTAGGGTAAAGGGGTTTATTGTCATCATATAATTAAATCTTAAAAATACATAATAAATGAAAAAACTAATCTATCTTTCAGTAATTGTTCTTTTTTCTTGCACCAATCAACCTAATGAATATAAATTTCCTGATTTGTCGGGAGAATATCTAGGGCAGGAATTACCGGGTGACTCTTCTTTACTATTTGCTCCTGGGATTATTTCAACCGGAGCAGGAGATAGGGATATTGCTATAACTCCTGATGGTGAAGAAATTTACTTTTGTAGGGAAATGAATAATTTTAAGTTTGCAACAATTCTGGTTACCAAGTTGGAGAATGGTAAATGGACAGAGCCGGAAGTTTTAGAATTTTGTCAAAACCCTGATTATTTATACTTTGAACCTCATATATCACCTGATGGCAAAAAACTATTTTTTGTTTCAAATATGCCTAAAGATTCCACAAAAAATGAGAATATAGATATTTGGGTAGCCGAAAGGGAAGGAGATGGTTGGGGGACTCCATATAATATTGGAGCACCTGTTAATACAGATAGTCGCGAATATTTCCCAAGTGTAACAAATGATGGAACAATGTATTATACTCATTTTGATGCAGAATTGAATGATGAATTTATTTATAGGTCAAAGTATGTAAATGGTAAATATACAGACCCCAAGAAAATTGATGCTGTAAATTTAGGAAGAGGAAGATTTAATACTCTCATTGCTAGGGATGAATCAGTTATTATTGTTCCAATGTTTGGAATGACTGACGCTTATGGAGGTACTGATTATTATATATTCTTCAGAAATGAAGAAGATAAATGGAGTAAGCCAATTAATATGGGGGCAATTGTAAATACTGAAAATATGAATGAATGGTCTCCATCTATATCACCAGATGGTAAATTCTTTTTTTATATGTCTGCAAAAATACCTGCTGATAAAAATATCAATATTTATAAATCTGTTAAAAATATGTCCGAATTTTATAATTTACCTCAGAATGGTAATAGCGATATCTATTGGGTAAGAGTAGATTTTATTAAGAATCTTAAAAATACAGCTGAGTTTTGATTATAATTTGATATCCAGATTTTTTATCAGAAATAAAGTCAACAATATGTTGGCTTTATTTAGTTTTCGCAAAAACGTGCTATTACAGTATATGATTTTTGTAAACCTAATTCACCCGAAACACTCATATCCATACAACCATTTTCTGATTCCTTTAAATATATATATGTTAAACCGCGGTTGTAGAATGCTTCTGCAAAAATAGGTTCTCTTTTTATTACTTTATTATAAACATTAATAGCATTCCTGTAATTTCGTGTTTTTAAATAAGTATTTGCTAAATTATATGCAGAAAATATAAAATTAGGTGCAATTTCCAATGATTTTATATAATCGGATATAACATTATTATAATCGGTATAATTTACCTTTGACCTTAAAGTGCTAACATTATTGTTATTATTTATTGGGTTAATTAGCATTACTTCATTTTCTTGTTCAAGTAGTTTTATGTAGTCAATCATTTCAGAACGAATATTTGCTCTACAGAAGTAAATTAGAAAATTGTTAGGTTCAATTTTTACCGCTAAATCTAAATCAGAGATTGCTCCATTGAAATTTTTTATTAAACTTTTATAAATGCTTGATTGGATTAAATTCTTAATCTTCTTAGAGGAACTCTCATAT
>DAOVYZ010000055.1 GCA_030635365.1 Bacteroidales bacterium | reverse complement strand
TACCGCTACCTTATGACAACCTCGAATGCGTTCGCAAAGAGAAGTTAACTAAGCGATTAGTTTCTTTAGAGTTTAATCGCTTCCCGGAGTATTATAAAAATGCACCTGATTTGAATGTTCCTGACGAAAGAGATTTTAATCAAAAGGACAAAGGTAAAAGAAGAAGTGGCAGGGATAAAGATTATAAAAGATTATTTATAAACATAGGTAAAAATCAAGGATTGAATGCTCAGCGTTTAATGGGATTAGTAAATGAATCTACTCGTGACAGGAATATTCCTGTTGGGAAGATTGATATTATGAAATCGTTTTCATTCTTTGAAATTGATAAACAATATACAGATAAAGTATTGGATGGCTTAAATAATTCAGTTTTTGAAGGGGTAAAAGTAAATTCGGAAATAGCAAAGGAGAGGCCCCCAGGAGGAGACTCAGATCGTAATTCAAAACGAGATGACAGGAAAAGGTCCTATGGAAAACGAGATGAAAACAAATCTGGTAAACGAGATAGATTTAATAAAAGCTCTGACTCCAAACGAAGATCTAGGCCAAGAAGAAAATAAATCAAAAAAACATCCTACATATTCAGAAATCGGCATAGTATTTGTTTATTCTTTCTGAATATTTTTCAAAAAAGTTGTTTAGTTAGTTTAATGAATTAAACATTTGCTTTGGCACGATCCATTTATTTTACTCTACACTTCTATTTGGTTCGGTAATATAGTTTGGTATAGGGTTATTAATTGGTTTCGTGCCTTTTTGTTTTCTTATAGTTTGTATTTCCTTCTACTATTATTACTATTTCTCCTTTAATTGTTGATTTGTTGTAATACTGAATCAATTCTTTAAAAGTACCTCTTATATTTTCTTCGTGTATTTTTGTTAACTCTCGTGATACACACGCTTTTCTATCCTCACCTAAAACCTCTAAAAATTGTGTTAAGGTTTTTAAAAGCCTGTAAGGCGATTCATAAAAAATCATAGTTTTTTGTTCATCAACTAACTCTGACAATCTTTTTTGACGTCCTTTTTTTTGAGGTAAAAAACCTTCAAATGAGAATCGGTCATTAGGCAATCCAGAGTTAATCAGGGCAGGTATAAAAGCTGTAGCTCCTGGTAAACATTCGATTTTTATTTCGTTTTCAATGCAAGCACGAGTAATTAAAAAGCCGGGATCCGAAATCCCCGGTGTGCCTGCATCAGAAACTAAGGCAAACGTTTCTCCGGATTTTATCCTTTGAATTAAACCTGGTAAAGCTTTATGTTCATTAAATTTATGATGGGCAAGGACAGGTTTTTCAATAGAGTAATGTTTTAAAAGAATACTTGTTTTTCTGGTATCTTCAGCCAAAATAATATCAACTTCTTTTAAAATGCGGATTGCCCGTAAAGTAATATCTTCAAGGTTACCAATGGGGGTAGGCACTAAATATAGTTTACTCATAATATTATTGTGATTATTTGGCTATGCCAGATAATTGCATAAAGGTATAAAAATTAAATGGTGATCTAGAAATTTGAAATTTGAAATCAGAAACTTGAAATTTACGAATACTTCCTTCGAACCAGTTCTTTTAACCTTTCATAATTTGTGTCTTCCGAATCCCAGTCAAAGTTTTTATTTAGGAATTCCACTGCATTTTCGTATGTGTCAAAATTATTTAAAACCTGTATTGTTTCATAGTAATGTTCTTTGTCTCCCTCAAATAACTCACGGATAAAAATAAATTTGTCATTTAATCCGATACCTGCATTAATATCTTTTATAGGTTTTGACTGCAATTTTGTTGAAACATCCTTTTTAGAGTTTTTTGTTGAGATGTCGTCATGGATAAATTTTTTCGCTTGAAATTTTTCTGCAATAATTTCAGGAGAAACATTTGAGTTTGTTTCTGACTTTTCTTCTGGAAGTTCTTTTATAACTTCTTTTTTAGGTGTTTCAATAATAAACTCCGGTTCTTTTATTTCTACTTCATCATCGCTATCAATTTCATCAATTTGTGTGGTAACCTGTTTTTTGATGGGTTCATTAATTGGTTTTTCGGTTACCTGTTTTTTAGGTTCTGGTAATTCTTTTTCTTCACGAACTTGTACTTTATCTTCTTGTGGATTTAATTTTAACAATAAATCATAAAGATTTCTTACTTTTGAAAGAGCAAGATCAATATCTATTTGATAAATTTGTGAATTCCCATTTAATCTATCTGAAATAGAATATATATCTTGTATATCTTTTTTTATTTTATTTACCAAATCGTTTTTATCCATAGCGTTTAGGTATTTAATATTTGCAAAAATAACGATAATAGTTTACAATTTGGTATACAATGTTTTTTGAAGGCACAAATAAAAAGGCTAAAAACAGAGGTTGGGTTGAGGTAATTTGCGGGTCGATGTTTTCAGGAAAAACAGAAGAGCTCATTAGAAGATTAAAGAGGGCTGAATATGCAAAGCTGAAAGTTGAGATATTCAAACCATTAATTGATACGAGGTATTCTGAAGAAAAAGTGGTATCGCACGATGAAAATACAATTCGTTCAACTCCTGTCGAGTCTTCAGGGAATATTTTATTACTTTCCGGAAATGTTGATGTTATAGGAATTGATGAAGCTCAATTTTTTGATAACAACTTGATTGATGTATGTAATCAGTTGGCTAATAATGGCATTAGGGTAATTGTTGCAGGTTTAGATATGGATTTTAGAGGAAAACCATTTGGGTCAATCCCTGCGTTAATGGCAGAAGCAGAATATGTGACTAAAGTACATGCTATTTGTATGCAATGCGGAAATTTGGCTCAATACTCGCATCGTATAACAAAAAGTGATAAATTGGTATTTTTAGGAGAGAAAAATGAATATGAACCTCTTTGCAGAGTTTGCTACAATGAAGTAATGAATGAAGATAATCTATGATGTACCCCATATTTAAAATATCTGATATAATTAGTGCCAAACTGACTGGTACAAATAATTATGAAATACAACATTTATTGATTGATAGTAGGAATGTTATTTCGCCCACAGATTCATTATTTTTTGCAATTAGAGGCGAACGGCATGATGGGCATAATTTTATAAATGACCTATACTCAAGAGGGGTAATAAATTTTGTTGTAGAAGAATTACCTAAGAATTACTCTGATTACTCAGAGGCAATTTTCCTGGTAGTAAAAGACTCTTTGAAAGCATTACAAAGAATATCGTCTTTTCATCGCCAAAGATTTACTTATCCAGTTGTGGGGATTACCGGGAGTAATGGTAAAACAATTATAAAAGAATGGATTTATCATACACTACATGATGAGAAAAATATAATAAGAAATCCAAAAAGTTTTAACTCACAGGTAGGAGTGCCTTTATCAGTTTGGTTAATGGGGGAAGAGAATAATCTGGCGGTATTTGAAGCAGGAATCTCATTGCCCGGGGAAATGGAAAGATTGGAGCAAATAATAAATCCTGATATAGGTTTAATTTCTAATATTGGAGAGCCACATCAGGAGAATTTCTCAAGTTACGATCAGAAGGCACAAGAGAAATTAAAGCTTTTTATCAATTCTGATATTTTGGTTTATTCAAAGGATCAAGAAATTATAGATAGTATAATTTGTAGTGATGATGTATTGTCTAAAAAGAAAATATTTACCTGGTCAGAAAAAGGAGATTCAGACTTAAAAATACTCTCAAAAACAATAAAAGGAAATTCTACAACAATAAAATATCAACAAAAAAATACTGTTGATGAAATAATAATTCCATTTATTGATAAAGCTTCAATGGAGAATGCAATTCATGTATTGGCATTATTGTTTGCAATGAGTTTTAATCCCAAAAAGTATAAAAAAAAGTTTTCAACTTTACCCTCTATTGCAATGCGTATGGAATTGAAGAAAGGTATTGGTGGGTGTACAATAATTAATGATAGTTATAATTCTGATTTAAATTCTTTGGGTGTGGCATTAAACTTTTTAAGCCAACAAGCTCAGCATCCCAAGAAGACTCTTATTATATCAGATATCTTACAAAGCGGGAAGAGCGAAAAAAAATTGTATCAGGAAGTTTCAAAACTTGCAAACAAATTTAATATAGATCAAATAATAGGTATTGGTGAATCAATTAGTAATCAGGCAGAATTATTTAATATTGAAAAGAACTTTTATTCTTCAACACAAGCATTTTTAAATGATCTTACTAAAGAAAGTTTTTTAAATGAAGCTATTTTATTAAAAGGTTCAAGAAGTTTCTTTTTTGAAAAAATTTCATTGGCTTTGGAAGAAAAAATGCACCGAACAGTATTAGAAATTAATTTAAATGCCTTAGTTCAAAATCTTAATTATTATAAGTCTATACTTAAGCCTGACACAAAAATAATGGCAATGGTTAAAGCCTTATCATATGGCAGTGGGACTTATGAAATAGCAAATGTTTTACAATATCAACGTGTCGATTATTTTGGAGTAGCTTTTGCTGATGAAGGAGTTTCGTTACGAGAAGCCGGAATTAAAACGCCCATTATCGTAATGAATCCGGAGCAAAATAGTTTTGATTTAATGATTAAACATAAGCTTGAACCCGAAATTTACAGCTTTAAAGTTTTAGAACAATTTAATTCATTAGCTAAGAAATCTATAATAAGAGATTATCCTATCCATATTAAGTTAGATACAGGAATGCATCGTTTGGGATTTTTAAAAGATGAGGTACCTAAACTAATAGATACTTTAAAATCTAAAAATAATTTGAAAGTGGCATCAATATTTTCTCATTTAGCAGCTAGTGATGAGGAAGTACATGACCAGTTTACCCAAAATCAAATAAAAATATTTGATGATATTAGCAATAAGATTATAGAGGAGTTGGACTATCCTGTAACTCGCCATATATCAAATTCGGCAGGAATTGAAAGATTTGCTGAAGCACAGTTTGATATGGTTCGTCTGGGAATAGGTATGTATGGAATATCTGCTGTTAATCAGGATCAGTTAGCAACGGTTAGTACATTAAAAAGCATGGTGATTCAAATTAAACAAGTTTCTAAAGAGGAAACCATTGGATACAGCCGACAAGGCAAAGCAACAGAAGATATGACTATTGCAATTGTACCGCTTGGTTATGCAGATGGCTTAAATCGTAAGTTAGGAAATGGAGTTGGAAAACTTTTTATTAATGGATTTAGTGTTCCAATAGTTGGAAATGTGTGCATGGATATGTGTATGGTAGATATAACCGATTGTAATATTCATGAAGGAGATGAGGTAATTGTCTTTGGTAAAGAACAATCCGTTGTGGAACTGGCTAACTTATTGGGAACAATTCCCTATGAAATATTTACAAGTATATCTTCAAGAGTAAAAAGAGTGTACTTTCAGGAGTAAATAAACAGATTGGTGCTGAGCACTTTTAAAGTGCTTAGCACCAATCTATTTTCTTGTTAAATAAAAGTATATTTTTGGATCATGCGTTTCGAAAAAGATAAAACTTACCACGTTTACAATAGAAGCAATAATACTCTTTTCTATAATGAGAGAAACTACCTGTTTTTCTTAACAAAAATTAAAAGATTAATTGTTCCTGTTGCAGATATATTAGCATGGTGTTTAATGCCTAACCACTTTCATTTTTTACTTGTTGCAAAGGAAGAGGGTTGTAAACTGATTAATGAGCTACATAGACCTAATGTTCAGGTATTATCAAAAAATATTGGAACTTTGTTAAGTTCATATACAAAGGCTATTAATAAACAAAAGGGGCAGAAAGGGAAACTTTTTTCGCATAACACAAAAGCAAAATGCCTTAACGATGTAAGAGGTAATGACAATTATGTAGGAACCTGTTTTCATTACATTCATAGAAATCCATTGGAGGCGGGATTATGCAATAAAGTGAATGAATGGCAATTTAGTTCTTTTCTTGATTATGCCCGTACTAGAAATGGTACTTTGGTGAATAAGAACTTAGCTGTTGAAATAATCAATTTTGATGAAGAAAGCTTTGTAGCTCAATCTTATGCAATTATTGAAGAATATCAGTTGAAAAATATTTGGTAAGCTAATGTAACGGTCGATAATCGCTGAGCACCTTTTAGGTGCTTAGCAATTATTCTCATTATCACTATTTTTCCACAAGTTCATATTTTTTGCTTATTTAGAATAAAACATTGTTGAAAACTCTACAATGCTATAATAATTAGGTGTTATGGGTGAAAAATAAATTGTTTTCTTATTAGATTTCCCTGAATTATGCCAATAAATATTCAATTTATTGGTTATACACTTTGATAAACATTCCAATTTTGTTTTAATTTGGCACTTGTTATATTAAGGTAAGGCTAATTCTATTCACTAAATGAATGCAAGGTATTTTAAAATATTAATCATTTTAACACTCTTTCTGTTAATTGTTATTGTTTCTGCAAGTATCAGGATTAATTCTTTTGGAGCAAATACTGCAAAAAAAAAGGAGATTATTTCTCGCTCGGCCAAAAGAGAAATAGAAAACATATTTTACCGTGAAAAGTCAGATAAGATAGATTCTTTGATGGAAGAAAAAGCCAGTAAGTATTATTTTAATGGTAATGTGCTTGTAGGATATAAAGGAAATTGTATTTATGCCAAATCATTTGGTTATGCAGATATGTTAAGAAAGAAGCAGCTTAAAAAGGATGATATCTTTCAATTGGCTTCTGTAAGCAAACAATTTACTGCAATGGCAATAATGATTTTAAAGGAGTGGGATCAATTGAGCTATGATGATACGGTTGCAAACTATATTTCAGAATTCCCATATCCTAGAATTACAGTTAGAATGCTTTTAAATCATACTTCAGGTTTGCCAAACTATATGTGGTTAGTAGAGCATCATTGGAAGGGAAAGAACGCTCCTTATAACACCGATATAGCTAAAATGATTGCAGAACATAAACTCCCTTTATATTTTAAGCCTGGCAGCCGTTGGGATTATTCAAATACCGGATATATCATATTAGCAACCATAGTAGAGAAGATATCTGGAAAAGCATTCTCTGATTTTATGGATGAGAATATATTTGAGCCTTTGGATATGAATAACTCATTTGCTCATAGTAACTTGTTAAGCAATAAAAAAGGAAACATACTCATAGGATATCATTATAGAGGCAGAAGGTATAGAACAATTCCTGAAACAATTAATGATGGTGCTGTTGGTGATAAAGGGATTTATTCAACTACTGAAGATTTATTTAAATGGGATCAGGCTCTGTACAATAATTTACTTGTTTCAGCAGAAACAATGAATGAGGCAATTTCAACATTCAAATTAAGAAATAAGTATGAGATTCATTATGGGTTTGGGTTTAGAATTAAGAAAGCAAACGATAAAAAAGTAGCTTATCATCATGGTAAGTGGAATGGGTTTAGGACAAGTATTATGAGATATGTGGAAGATACTAATACGGTAATTGTATTGAATCACACCTCATCATCGTTAAATAGGACAATAGTTAGTAGTATTCAGCAAATTCTTGCAGATTCTTTAAATTCTAATGCAACACGTGAACTAGTTAATTCAATATTAGATGAAGGGCTTGATAATACGGTTGAATCATACTTAAAAAACTTTTCAGGTAAAAATAACAAGCTAGATACTGTTAAATTGGTGCAAGTAAGTAAAATATTATTTAAGCAAGATAATCCCATAACAGCAGAAAAAATCCTTTTATTTAAAGATATGTATGTAAATGGGGAATTAGATAATAAGTCTATAAATGACAGGCGCTTTCTTAGTTTCTTATCAATAAAGGGGAGAATTTGAATCTAATAATATTGCTATCCTAATTCACTAACTTTTTCTAAAGCTTCCATATCTAATATCTTGATTTTTCTACCATCTAATGCTATAATCCTTTCGCTGGCAAAAGTTGATAATGTTCGTATAGCATTTGATGTGGTCATATTGGATAAGTTAGCTATATCTTCACGAGAGAGGTATACCTTTATGGTAAAACCATCCTCATCAATTCCATAAGTATCTTTTAAGAATAAAAGAGATTCAGCTAAACGTCCACGAATATGTTTTTGAGTAAGCGTTACGGTTCTGTTGTTAGAAAAACCAAGTTCTGAAGCTAATGAACGGATAATATTGAGTGCTAATGACGAATTAGATTTGAGTAATTTATATAGTGCTTTATCTTCGATAGTACATATTACACTGTCTTCAATTGCTTCTGCGGATGCTAAATAATTTTGTTCTGCAAAAAGTGCTCTGTAGCCAATAAAACCCACAGGTTTTGCCATACGTATAATCTGTTCTCTCCCACCAACACCTCCTTTAAAGATTTTCACCTTTCCTTTCGAGAGGCAAATTAAACCGCTAGGCTTATCTCCTTCCTTATAGATAATATCATTTTTTTTAAAATAGGTACAAGTACTGTTATTTTTTAGTAGTTCCTTTTCATTCTTTTTAAGAACACTAAAAACAGACATTTGGTTATCTATAATGTTATGAAGCTCAGTTTTCATTTATTTGTATTTTTCCAAAAACATGTTAAAAAACATATAAATATAAAATTTTATTCTAAAACTATAAAAAAAAAACGTAAAACAGGTATATAAGTTCATATTCTGATTAAAATAAAAATAAAAGATTTAATCAAAACCATATGCTTTTAATCGTACTTTGCCACAAGAGGCATTCTCCGCCCAGCACCAAATGCTTTTGAAGAAATTCGAAGTATGGGTGGAGCTTGATATCTTTTGTATTCATTTGTATCAACAAGCTTGAGTATTTTTTCGGTCAATTCTTTGTCCCAACCTTCACTTAAGATATCATCTATGTTTTTTTGCAACTCAATATATTCAAACAATATTTTATCAAGAGTTTCATAATCTGGCAATGAATCGGAGTCTTTTTGATCAGGCCTTAATTCTGCTGAAGGTGTTTTTGTGATAGTATTTTCAGGAATTATTTCAGAATCTCTGTTAATATATTTTGCTAATTTATATACATCTACCTTGTAAACATCTCCAAGGACTGAAAGTCCTCCGTTCATATCTCCATAAAGAGTTCCATAACCAACTGCGGCTTCACTTTTGTTAGAAGTATTTAGCAAAATATGCCCCAGTTTATTTGACAAAGCCATTAAAATTGTACCTCTTGCTCTTGCCTGTACATTTTCCTCAGTAATATCTTCATTTAATCCTTTGAAGATATCTTTCAGAGACTCATTGAAGCTATCAACAACACCTTGTATATTAACCTTATCATATTTTACATTCAATTTTTCTGCTAATTCTATTGCATCTGTAACTGAGTGGCCCGATGAATATTTTGATGGTAACAATAAGACTCTGATATTTTCAGCACCTAGAGCTTGAGTAGCAATTACCAATGATACAGCAGAATCAATACCTCCTGATAAACCAAGGGTAGCTTTAGTAAATTTCATTTTACGAAAATAATCACGAACACCTAATACAAGAGCATCATAAATTTTCGCAATTACATTTGGATCTTCATCTATTGTTTTCTTTATAGTACATTTCTTTATGTCATCTAAATTATAAATCTTATAGTCTTCCGAAAACAAATTTAATTCGTCTGCTATAGTTCCATCAGGATTTATAACAAGAGAACCACCATCAAATATTAGTTCTGTTTGTGCACCAACCTGGTTGACGTTAAAAATGGGGAGTTTGTATATTTTTGCATTTCTGATAAACACATTTTTCTTGCCCCATATTTTGGTATATGAGAAAGGTGAAGCAGCAACATTGATAACAAGGTCAGGTTTATGTTCAATCAACTTTTCCATTGGAGTTACGCTGTAAAGTTGATTTTTATCAAAAGTATTTTCTATAGGTTGAAAATCCCATAAGTCTTCACATATTGTGATTGCTATCTTCTCACCTTTATATTCAACAACATTAAACTTATTATTGGGTTCAAAATACCTGTATTCATCAAAAATGTCGTAAGTAGGTAGTAAGCTTTTATTTTGTATATATTTTATTTCTCCATCAGTAATAAAAATTGCTGAGTTATATAGCCTTTTTCCTTTTTGATGATGATTAATTGTGGGTGAGCCAATTATGACTGCAATATTTGTACAATATGATGTAATTTCTTCAATAGCATTTTCGCATTGTTCTATGAAAGATTTTTTTTCCAGTAAATCTTGTGGAGGATAACCACATACCGATAATTCGGGAAATACAATTAAATCAACCTTATCTTTTTTTGCTTGCTCTATATGCTCTATATTTTTTAATACATTTTCCCTAAAATTACCTATGTGATAGTTTAATTGTGCAAGAGCAATTTTCATGAATAAAATATATTATACTGATTTAAAACAAAATGCCTATTCGAATACCTAAATTTCTTAAAGTAACTTTATCATTAGAGTCTGTAGTTATATCTATAAAACCATTAGTGTAAGTTAAACCAATAACTATGGCACTATTACCACCAATAGAATACTCAACTCCGGCACCTATGAAGTAGCCAAGATTAAATAATGCAACTTCGTCTGATATATTCTCATTATCTAGTTCAAAATTGTCAACTTCTGCTGTTGCTTTAATATTTATTCCTCCATTAAATCATAAATGAGTATAAAAAGTTAAATAGAAAATTTCATTTGTTTTAGACTTTAAGCCTAATGGAATATTGATATATTGCAACTTATACT
>DAOVYZ010000382.1 GCA_030635365.1 Bacteroidales bacterium | reverse complement strand
ATTTAAAACTTTATTTAGTGTCTGCAAGAAAACTCTTAAATTTTGAAGTCTTTGATAAGAAAAGGTCAAAGACAAGGGTTTCGAAGTCTTGAAAATAAGGAGTCCCGATGCAGTTTTTGTAAGGTTTTTAAAATAAAAACCAACAAAAAACACAATCGGGATGACTTTTTTCAAGACGAGAGTAACGCAGTATTTGGCGTTTTCTTATCAAAGACTATTTAAAGGCAACAGTATACAATAATAGAAATAGAAAAAACCAAATAAAACCATATTATAATGGATAAAAAGAAAGTGTTAATTGTTGAAGATGAAGAACTAATCCAGAAATTCTTTGTTGAAATTTTAGAGTATAAATACGATATTCATGTGGCTAACGATGGGGATGAGGCAATACAGTTAGCAAATGAAGTTTTACCCGACCTTATTTTGTTGGATATAATGATTCCTCTGAAAAATGGTTTTGAAGTATGTACGCTCTTGCGCAAAGAAAAGAAGTTTGATAAAACAATTATTATTATGGTAACAGGCCTTAGCGATAGAGACTCAAAAATGAAAGCATTAAAAATGGGTTCTGATGATATTATTGCTAAACCTTTTAATCCAATTGATGTGCGTACTAAAGTTCAATTAATGTTTAGGTTAAGAGACAGATTGCTAGAATCAGGATCAGAATAATCGATTTTTAAATAAATTTATAAAAAGCAGATGAAAAAACATCTGCTTTCTTTTTATGTTATAATTTTACAATTTTAGTATTAAATTAATAATAATGTTAGATAAATTAAAGGAATTAGGAAAAAGCCTTAATGGTGATTTATATACTGATTATAAAACAAGAGTACTTTATGCTACAGATGCTTCAGTATATCGTGAAATTCCTTTAGCAGTTGCAAGGCCAAAAGACATTAGTGATTTAAAGAAACTTATATTATTTGCACATGAATACAAAACATCATTAATTCCTCGTACTGCAGGAACTTCACTTGCCGGCCAGGTTGTAGGAAATGGAATAATAGTGGATGTTTCAAAATATTTTACGAAAATTCTGGAGCTAAATGAGAGGGAACGTTGGGTAAGAGTTCAGCCCGGAGTTATACTTGATGAACTAAATATGTTTCTAAAGCCCTATGGCTTGTTCTTTGGGCCAGAAACTTCTACTGCTAATAGATGTATGATAGGAGGAATGGTTGGTAATAATGCTTGCGGATCGCATTCCATTATTTATGGTACAACCCGGGATCATACTTTAGCAACTAAAGTTTTATTAAGTGATGGTAATGAAGTAGGATTCAAAGCTATCTCAAGGGATAAATTTCAGGACAAATTATCAGGAAATAAACTTGAGAATAAATTATATCAACATATTCATACAATATTGTCTGACAAAATAAATCAAAATGAAATTCGTAAAGAATTTCCTGACAAATCAATTTATAGGCGAAATACCGGCTATGTAATTGATTTGCTTTTAGAAACAGAACCTTTCACAAACACAAATACTCAATTTAATTTTTCAAAACTTATTTGTGGCTCTGAAGGTACTTTAGGATTTATTACAGAAATCAAGTTAAACCTGGTTGATATTCCGCATGGTAACGTTGCAGTTGTTGCTGCCCACTTTAAAACAAAAGAAGACACTTTTAAAGCAAACCTTATAGCACTAAAGCATAATCCGGGTGCGGTGGAAATGATGGATAATAGAATTTTAAACTTAACTAAAGGAAATAAAGAGCAACTAAATAATCGTTTTTTTGTTGAAGGTGAGCCCGGAGCGATTTTAATTATTGAGTTTACCAGAAATTCGATGGAAAAAATTCGTAAATGCACGAATGAACTTATTGCCGATTTAAAAAAATCTGGATTTGGATATCACTTTCCGGTAATTTTAGGCGAAGAAACAAATAAAGTTTGGGCATTAAGGAGAGCAGGATTAGGTGTTTTATCAAATTTAAAAGGAGATGCTAAACCTGTATCAGTAATTGAAGATACAGCTGTAAATGTTGAGCACATGCCTAATTATATGAGTGATTTTCAAGCAATACTCGATAAATACAAACTTGAGTGTGTTTACCATGCTCATATTGGTTCCGGAGAATTGCATTTACGCCCAATCCTAAATCTTAAGGATTCAAAAGATGTTGAAATGTTTAGGATAATTGGATTAGAAATAGCTAAACTTGTTAAAAAATATAATGGCTCATTAAGTGGGGAGCATGGTGACGGGCGTTTGAGAGGAGAGTTTATTCCTATAATAATTGGCGCAAAAAATTATAAACTTTTACAAGAAATAAAAGCAGTATGGGATACTAATGACATATTCAACCCTGGAAAAATTGTTAATGTCCCTTCTATGACAACAAATTTGCGTTACGAACCCAATAGAAAAGAACGTGAACTTAAAACCATTTTTAGTTTTGACGATACAGGTGGTATTTTGCAAGCTACTGAGAAATGTAATGGGAGTGGAGATTGCCGTAAAACTGAATTGTCAGGAGGTACTATGTGCCCAAGTTATATGGCGACAAAAAATGAGAATGATGTTACAAGAGCCAGGGCAAATATATTACGCGAATTTTTAACAAATTCTCCTAAAAAGAATCCTTTTAATCATAAGGAAATAAAGGAAGTAATGGATTTGTGTTTGTCATGTAAAGCATGTAAAACTGAATGCCCGTCAAGTGTTGATGTAGCAAAATTAAAAGCGGAATTTTTGCAGCATTATTATGATGCAAATGGAATACCTTTTCGATCAAGAATAATTGCTTATATAACACAAATTAACAAACTAGCTTCAATATGGCCGGGATTTTATAATTTGATGATGAAAAGTAAAGTAATTTCGTTCTTAAGCATGCGTTTAATAGGTTTTGCTCCAAAAAGAAGTATGCCTTTGCTTGGCAAGCAAACTCTAAATAAGTGGATGAAACATTATATTACTGAATTAATAAGCAAACAGGAGTATAAAGAAACGGTATATCTATTTAACGATGAATTTACAAATTACAATGATACAGATATTGGAATAAAAGCTATACAATTACTAACACGATTAGGTTATAAGGTTTTAATTCCCAAGCATATTGAGAGCGGAAGGACTTTTTTGTCAAAAGGTTTATTAAGAAAAGCTAAAAAAATAGCTATTCAAAATGTAAATTATTTGAAGGACATTGTTTCAGAGAAGTCACCTTTAATTGGTATAGAACCTTCGGCTGTTTTGTCTTTTCGGGACGAATACCCTGATTTAGTGGGAAATGATCTAAAGAATGCAACAATAAAATTAGGCAATAATGTTTTAATGATAGAAGAATTTTTAAAAAGAGAAATAGAAAAAAGAGTTATAACAACAAATCAATTTACACAAAGTAAGAAAAATATTAAGTTGCATGGACACTGCCAACAAAAAGCAGTTTCATCAACCGATTCGACTAAATTTTTATTATCATTTCCGATAAATTATACAGTAGAGGAGATAGCATCCGGTTGTTGTGGTATGGCAGGTTCTTTTGGTTACGAAAAAGAGCATTATGAGATATCAATGAAAATAGGGGAGATGGTACTCTTCCCGGAAATACGAAACTCAGATACAAATACCCTTATTGCTGCTCCCGGCACAAGCTGTAGGCATCAAATAAAAGATGGAACAGGCAAAAACGCATTGCATCCTGTTGAAATAATTTATGATGCTCTATTGTAATATGAAATTTACGAGGAAAGAATATTTAAAAAATTTCTTTAATAGTAAAAGTGTTATTATTTATTGTAAAACTATCTCCGGGTTTAAAATCTTGCATTGCTTTAAAAACCGGTACTTGAGCCGAAATTGCAAAATAAGTATCATTATTAACTATTATTTTACCCAAAGCAACTGCTATAAACATCTTTTGCTTATTTGTGATAACAACTGACCCAAATTCTACTTTTTCGGATATCTTCGATGGATCAATCTTTTCCAGCAGTTTTATATCTTCTGTATACTTTTGGAGTTGTTCAACCTGTAAATCTTTCTTTTTCATCATGTCTTCTTTGAAAGGATCAAAAATATCGTGATCACCTTCATACTCGCTGGCAGTTTGAATCAGCTCATCAATAGTATTTTTTACAGTCTTAGAGCTGTTTTCTAAAGATTCCTTACAAATCTTAACAATCTTTTTCTTCAATTCCAATTT
>DAOVYZ010000357.1 GCA_030635365.1 Bacteroidales bacterium | reverse complement strand
TTTAGGTTCAATATACCCAATAATATTTAATCCAAAAACATCAGCGAAATATGCCCAGTTTTTATGGTAAGCTATTATATCTTTATTTCTAAATGGCAATGCTTTTTTTAACCAACCTCCTAATAAATTGATTAATTTTTGTCCTTCATAATCACTTTCTAAAAACTCAAAGAGCGTGTGGTTCAGCAACATTTCAGTTAACATTTCTCCACCAAAAATTGCTACCAATTGTTTTCCAAACAATGTATTATCTACTTTTTTTATAAATGCGTCTCTGTTTTTTTCGTAGAATGCAGTATTTGCGGGATCTACTTTTTTAAGCCCTATTGTAATATTCTTGGCTATTACTTTCCAATTAACAGGATTCGTATTAATATGTGGATTTCCCATTAAGTGGACATCACCTTCAGTACGATCTCCTTTTTCAACTTTTTGTAAAATTTTTACACCATCGGAAACTCCAACAAACCCAATTGCGCCATCAATAATTTTCTTATTTCGTGCTTTATCTAACAAGGTTGTAGACCATTCTTCTAAATCCATACCTGTAGTTACCCACATATCAGCCTTATTAAGTAGCATGGCATAACTTGGTTTTGGTGCAACAAAGTGTGGGTCTTGTTTGCCTGATGCAATAAACTGAACATCTGCTTTATCTTTAGCAATATATTCAACTATAGTGGCGTAATCTGAGAAAGAACAAATTACTTTTACTTTTCCATCTTCGGCAAATGAATAATTTACAAGTAAAATAAATACTGCAATTAAAATTTTAATTTTTTTCATGTTTTATTATTTTATAGTTTTTACTTTTAATATGCTTCATGTTTATGAGGACCCATAGCCCATGACACATGTAATGTAAATACATGATCGCTTGGCATTTTACCTAATGACCCCATCATATTATTAATATTCCTGTCGTTGTATTGATATTGAAATCGGAAGAAAACAAATTCGCTTTGCCAGAAATCAAGGCATAAAGCATAGTTTGTTTCATATTCCGACTTGTTATACGGTAGTTCACTGTATCCTACTCGAGCACCTAACCAAAATCTGGCACTTAACTTATTTTGTATAGATGAGTAAAATCCGAAAGTTTCAATGTTTTTTGTTGCCTTTTCATGGTAACCATAAATGAATTCTGTTTTCCATTCAAAAGTTCTGTATTTGGATCTCCCCACGGGAGCCCATTTATAGTGCAATCCAAAACTTCCAACATGTGAATTGTAATTTCCGGTGCTATCGTTTTCTCCCCGGACACCACTTAAGGTAAATTCAAAATAACTGTTCTCATTAATATCATAATAGTTTTTAAAATGGCCAACATAAAGCAAATTGACATTTCTTTCTGTTGTAAAAGATATATCGTTTCCTCCATCTATGACCGAAATATCAAGACTTGTAGCATCAGCTAAAATGGGTTTTGGCAACATAATATTCACAGCAAGTCCGGCACCGCCAATTCCCGGTTCTCCAAAATGATACATTAGTGCTTTGGGCTTATCAAACTGAGGAAGCGCATGAGGATGGTATCGGTTAAGTAAACCATATTCTGCTTTAAAAATACCGGCCTTCAGATTAATGTGTAGTGGTAAATTAATCAATTCCATATACCCTTCTTCAAGTGCTATTCCATCTTGCGTAACACTTAAAAAAGCTTTTCCACGCGTAAAAGGGTCTAGTGGAGCTATAAATCCCAGTTCAAGTTCTCTCATCAAAAAATTGTTGCTCCCATAGGAAAATTTACTTGGCTCGTTTATTAAATCATTTTCGGCAGTACTATAAGAGGTAAAAAAATCTCCCCCAACACTAATATTTGGATTAAGGCCTTGTTGCTGCCTTATTCCGCTATGGAATTTCTTTGAAATATCGTCATTCTCTTTCTTTTCTTGAGAAGAAAACTGCCTGGCTCTTGCCATCAACTCCTTAAACTTATCCTTTTTTTCTTTTTCAGATATCTTTTGTTGTAGTTCTTTTAATTGATATTCTAAGGAATCTATTCTGGTTTTTAAATTTTGATCAGTTTGTGCCAGTATTACATTGGCCTGAATAAAGAATATCAGCACCAAAAATATTTTAAATTTCATGTTTTATTGATTTATTATCTGAACGATAATTAATTATAAGATTTTAATAATTACATTAATACAGTCCAAATTATTTAGTATTTGGATGTAATTTTCAACACGGATTTATGTTTGGATAATTTAAGAATTACAAGGAGGGCCTCTGTACTTTTGAAGCAAGTATAAATCAAGTTTATAAAGCTTATCTTTAATTAAAAAATTAAAATCCTTTATAAGCTGATCAAATAATACCAAAGAAGCAAATATTGTAACAAGTACAAGTAATATTGTATTTGAAATTATATCAAAAAGAACAAATTCCTCTTCTGTATGATTATGTGATGAAAATGGAGAATTAGAACAATTATTGGTTTTATCATATGGGTGAGCATGTGATGTTGTTACTCCCGAGGATGCTTTATGAAGATGCCTGTAATAAACAGAATTGAAAAATAACCAGCATAATGCCGGTAGTAATAGCATAACTATAATTTTTTTTAATTGATTATTATTCATCTATTTATTAATTCAATTTGCTGTAAATATATAAATTATAAATACAAAAACTTATTTGTGTTTTGACTTATGTTAGGAATTAAAGTTTAAAATTGAAATTATCCTATAGAACTTATCTTCTTTACTCTCAACTTCATTAAAGAATTCAAATATTTGGTTTGGAGCTTAGTTTTAAAATACCTACTTTTAAACCGTGGTATTATTAAACGGCATATCAAATTTACTTATGACTTCGGGTGGCGGCTTTGCTATCTTAGGTGATTGCCGTATGGTTGAAACTACTTCTACAATTACATCAACGGCCACAACTACAATTACGTCCACTCCCTGTTAGGGAGTAATAATTATCATATAATCCATACGTGGGTTTTTCATAAACCCAAAACTGCAAAACAGAAAGCAGAAAACATTTCTATTATCTAATTTCAAATAAAAATAAAATGAAAGTCTTAAAATTTGGTGGTACTTCAATGGGAAGTGTCGAATCAATAAAAAAAGTTTACGATATAATATACAAACAAATGCAGTCGGATAAGCTATTAGTAGTTGTATCGGCTATGTCTGTTGTTACCGACAAACTTTTACATATGGCTAAACTAGCCCAGGAAAAAAACAAACAATACAAAAGCCTGTTAAAAGAGCTGGAAGATAAACACATTTCAACTGCAAAAGATATATTGAACGGAGATATATTGAATGAATCTAAGAAATACATTCAAGGTCTATTCAGAAATATTTCGGATAATTTGCAAGGTGTATTTCTTCTGGGAGAACTCTCTAAATCATCAAAAGATAAAATATCGTGTCTTGGAGAATATTTATCTTCACATATATTATACTCACTATTCAAAGAAAAGGGTATTGAATCAAACTTATTGGATTCAAAAGAATACATAATAGGTGAATATAACAACAACAATCTAAAGCTAAATTATAAGCAATCTTATGAAAAAATTGATGCTATTCATAATCTGGAGAATAGTCTAACAATAGTTCCCGGCTTTGTAGGGTCAAATGGCAAAAGGCAGACAATAACTTTAGGAAGAGGCGGATCTGATTATTCTGCCGCATTATATGCAGCCGGGTTAAAGGCTAGTGCTTTAGAAATTTGGACTGATGTAGATGGTATTTTTACTGCCGACCCTCGTATGGTTTCGAATTCGTATCCAATTGAACATTTATCATTTCAGGAAGCACTGGAACTTTCGCACTTTGGAGCCAAAGTAATTTATCCACCAACAATGCATCCTGTATTATCAAACAATATTTCAGTAAATGTTAGAAATACTTTTAATCCCGAAAATAAAGGAACAATTATATCATCTAATCCTGAAAAAGGAGATAAATTAATTAAAGGATTGTCCTCAATACCAAATATTTCTTTAATATCCTTATCAGGAAGTGGCATGGTTGGAGTTGCCGGTATTTCATCTCGATTTTTCTCAGCTTTAGCAAAAGAATCTGTTAACGTAATTCTAATTACCCAGGCATCGTCTGAGCACTCGATATGTATAGCTGTGAAAAGCAATGATTCCAAGCGAGCAGAAAAAACTCTTATGCAGGAATTTAAATATGAACTTTCTGTTAACAAAGTAAATAAAATTAAAAATGAAGATGGATATGCTATTATTTCTTTAGTAGGGGAAAATATGAATAAAACTAAAGGCATAAGTGGAAAAGCGTTTAGTGCATTAGGAAAGAATGGAATTAATATTCATGCAATTGCTCAAGGTTCTTCAGAACTAAATATCTCGATGGTTATTAAACAAGAAGAAACAAGAAAATCATTAAATGTATTGCATGAAGAATTTTTCTTGTCAAAATTTAAAACAATAAATCTTTATA
>DAOVYZ010000385.1 GCA_030635365.1 Bacteroidales bacterium | reverse complement strand
TTTTTTCTCGCTGATTTTCGCCGATTTATTCGTTGATTTTCGCAAAATAATAATTTTAATTTCTGAGAAATCTGCGTGAATATGCGACTTGATCTGTGTTTCATCTGCGAGAAATAAATTTTGATCAGACTGATTAGTTACGAAGAATCTAAGTTTGTTTTGTTAACCTGAATTTATTAAAATAAGACAATGAAAATACTTAAGAGCAAAAAGGAAGTAATACGTTGATTAACTGTTTTTTTGTGACACTTTGAGTCTTTGTGTTTTGGTGTCTATTCTTTTTTTGCCACTAAAACACTAACCTGCTTGCCAGCAGGCAAGATCTCTAAGTATCACAAAAAAAGTATAACCACATTAGTTTAAATCACAGCCTTTTTTATTTATGGTAAAAAGAACAACACATTCAAAAGAATTATTCCGGGAAAATACACTTCCTGAAAGTTATAATCCCCCAATTGTTGTTGGATGTAATATAAAAACCCCTGAAAATATGGGAAATATTATTCGCTTATGCGATAATATACCTTGTAAAGAAGTATTTTTCGTTACGGAGAAGGACATACGTACCTCAAAAATAAAAAGAACTGCTTCATCCGGTTTTAATTCTGTAAACTGGAGTACTTGCAGTGTTAATGAATTAAAACATAAAATTCCATCTGACTATAAATGGATAGCTATTGAAACCACAAGTGATTCGAAAAATATTTTTAAAACAAATTTACCCGGAAAAGTTGTATTCTTTGTTGGTAATGAAGTGAATGGCATAGAAAATAGCATACTTGACCAATGCCATACAATTGTACACATACCGTTATATGGCAAAAATACATCTTTGAATGTTTCTCATGCTTTGGCTATAGTTTTGTTCGAATGGCAAAAACGGATTGCGGGTTTGTGATATGCCTGATATTCAGCAATATAAAAAATAACATTTTTAAGGTTTTGTTGGAATATCCATAAAAATAACTTATCTTAGATTTTTTTAAACCAAAATTCAATAATTATGAAGCAATTAGACTACCCACTAGTAACAAGATTCCCTGATGAAGGAGAAAGCGGAGAAAGCGGAGAAGGAGATGGAGAAGGCGGTAGAGGTTAAATTTATTCTTAATAAACTTAAAAATAACTGTTTGAATTAACAAACAGTTATTTTTTTGTCATTAATTCTGTATGTTTGTATTAGTTTCAAAATCATAATGAAAGGATGATAATTTATATGCGGCATTTTTTAATACTAATAATACTATTTTTCACTTCCCAGGATTTTAGTATTGCACGTATTCAAAATAATAAACTTGATAGTCTTTTGAATGAAGTTAATTTAATGGCTGATGATACTTCAAAGGTTTTGGAATTAAATGAACTTTCGTATAAATATAGGGGCTTTCAATTAGATACTGCATATAATTTAGGGCAGAGAGCATTGGATTTATCTGAAAAATTAAATTATGAATATGGCATAGCCAAGAGTTTATTTCAGTTAGGATTGGTTTTACGATATCAAAGTAATTATGAAAAAGCAATTGAATACTCAAAGTTATCATATGAATTATTTGATAGCTTGGGAAAATCTGCAGAAAAAGCAAGGGTACTTAATTCATTAGGGAATGTATACAAAAGAATAGGGGATTATGATAAATCAATGGAGAATTTCTTGGTGAGCTTAAAAATTTATGAAAGTATTCAGGATTCATTAAGATTGGCAAATGTATTGAATAACATGGGAATATTATATCAGGATATGAGAGAATTTGATAGGGCTTTAGAGTATCTAAATAGAGGATTGCAAATACGAAAAAAATTAAAACTTAGCAAACAAGTGGCAATTTCACTAATGAATATAGGAATTGCTTACAGGTACAAAGAGGAATATACTAAAGCATTAAGTTACTTGAAAGAAGCATTGGATTTGATAGATGAAAATACCAGTAAATATACAAAGCTTTTATTACTGCATAATATGGGAATGATATATAGTAGAATGGAACGTTTTGCTATTGCTAAGGATTATTATACAAAAGCTATAGAAATTGAAGAAGAAATAGGAGAAAAGGACAGACTCATATTTTCATTGCAGGGCTTAGGTATGGTTCTTATTAAAACAGGAAAATGTGATGAAGGGGTAACATATTTATTAAGAAGTTATAGATTGGCAAAAGAGTCTGGTAATCTTTCTAAAGAAAAAACTCTCTTAAATAATTTGAGTTGGGCTTATGAACAGGTTGGTAATTATAAGAAGAGTTTGGATTACTATAGAATATACCAGAGCGTTAATGATAGTATATTAGGATTAGAAAAAATAAAACAAATTGCAGAGCTGGAACAAAAATACGAAGCTGAAAAGCGCGACCGGCAAATAGTATTTCTGGAAAAGGAAAAGGCAATTCAAGATTTGGAGCTATCCAATAAAGAAATTGAAAACAGGAGAAAAAGCTTTCAGCGAAATATTCTAATCTTAGTGGTAATTATAGCTATAGCTTTACTGGTATATTATTTCAGGGATAATGAAAGAAGAAAAAAACTAAATGATTTGTTAAGGAAACAGAACAGAAAAATTATTGACCAACGAGTCGAAATTGTTAAGCGAAACGATGATTTAATAGAATCAAACAATACTAAAGACAGGTTTCTCCAGATCATTGCACACGACTTACGCAGCCCTTTAGTATCAATCGATAGTATTTCTCAGTTAATTCCTTTTTGGGTCGAAGAAAAGGATTATGAATCATTAAAAAAACTATCGTATACATTGGATTTATCAATAAACAATGTGTTATCCTTAATTGATAATTTATTGAGTTGGGCACTAAACCAACAAGGGAAATTCCCATATAAACCCGAAAAGCTTAAGTTAAGGGAAAGTATCCGTGAAATTATTCAAGTGTACCAACCTATTGCACAAATAAAAAATATAGAATTGGAATTTGTTACAACAAAAAATATAAAAGTTTTTGCCGATAAAAATATGTTATTTACCGTTTTAAGGAACTTACTGAATAATGCCATAAAATTCACTAAAGAAAAGGGTAAAATAATAGTGGGAATGGAAGGTAACCGTGAATCTGCCCGTGTTTGGGTAAAAGATACGGGCGTAGGAATTCCGGCAAACAAAAAAGATGGAGTATTCGAAATTGATAAAGGCCATTCGAAAGGAACAAAAGGCGAAGCAGGAAAAGGATTAGGGCTTTTCTTTTGTAAAGAATTTGTTGCAATGAATAAGGGCAATATTTTTATTGATAGTAAAGAAGGCAAAGGAACTACAATAACATTTACACTCCCCTTATTTGAAAAACAAGAAGTTTAAATCATTTAGCCGAACTAATCCCGAACGGTAGTCGGGAGATTTCAAGGGTTTTATTCCACTTAGGGCATATAAAAGATAATATTCCATTGAGATACTTCGTTAGCAGTTTCATTGCTAATTTAAAATAGAGCCTTTCTAATGTTTACACAAGTCATTTTTGTATTTTTACATCTGATAATTAAATATTGGTAATATGGCAAAAAGAGATAATGCGATAAAAGATATAATTGAACTTGATAAACAGGAGTCAATTATTAAAAAATGCAAAATATGCAGAGTGGGCATGGCCGATGGCGATGTTCCATATGTATTAGCAATGAACTTTGGTTATCAGGATCAGGCAATTTGGCTACATTGTGCTAAAGAAGGGAAAAAGATAGACATTTTGAAGCGGAACAATAAAGTTTGTATTGAGTTCGATACCGATCATAAATTATTTGCCCGCCACGATCATGTAGCCTGCTCATGGAGGTTCGCCTACAGGGGGGTGTTAGCACACGGGCATGCTATTTTTGTTGATGACTATGACGAAAAAGTAAAAGGCCTGAATATATTTATGAAAAATTATTCCGATCAGGATTTTGAATACTCAAAACCATCGGTAGATAATGTGCAGATAATAAAAATTCCCATAGAATCAATTACAGGCAGGTCTTTTGAATATTTATAATAAAAGGCCACACTTCGATAAACGAGGCTGTCCAAAAAGTCTTTGTGTGCCTTTGCGTTTCCTTTGCGCTACTTTGTGGTATAATGACAAAATGTTGTTACACAGAGTTTCACAAAGAAGACCCAAAGTTTCGCAAAGTAGAAAAA
>DAOVYZ010000144.1 GCA_030635365.1 Bacteroidales bacterium | reverse complement strand
TTTGTTGGATTAATTATTACAAATTGTATAATTATGGGACGCCTCGAAGCATTTGCTTTAAGTAATAAACCCTGGGCTTCTTTTTTAGACGGCATTGGCAATGCTACCGGGTATGGCATAATCCTTATAATTGTTGCCTTTTTCAGGGAATTGTTGGGAACTGGTACAATATGGGGGTATAAAGTTATTCCTCAAAGTTTTTATGATTTTGGTTATGAAAACAACGGATTTATGATTTATCCTCCAATGGCATTAATAGTTGTTGGTGCAATTATCTGGATTCAGCGTGCCAAAAACAAGAAATTAATAGAATCAAACTGATGATAAATAACAAATATCAATTAACAAATTTCAAATAAATGACAAGTTCAAAAAATCAAATATTAAAATCAAAACAGGGTTTAGAAGACAGAACATTTGAATTTGTGATTTGGAAATTATTTGTGTTTTGTAATTTGAAACCTGCCTTCGGCAGGTAAACTTGTAATTTAATTTTTATGGAAAATTTATTTAACATATTTGTCAAGTCGATCTTCATAGATAATATGATTTTTGCTTACTTTCTTGGAATGTGTTCATACCTTGCAGTTTCAAAGACTGTAAAAACATCTACAGGTCTGGGAATAGCTGTAATATTTGTTTTAGGTTTTACGGTTCCTATTGACTATTTGATCGAAAATTATCTATTAAAAGAAGGTGCATTAACATGGTTAAACCCAAGATTTGCCGATGTTGATTTAAGCTTTTTAAGCTTTATCATTTTCATAGCTGTTATTGCATCAATGGTTCAATTGGTAGAAATGATTATTGAGAAGTTTTCTCCATCATTATATAATTCATTAGGCATATTTCTACCACTTATAGCTGTGAATTGTGCAATTTTAGGAGGCTCATTATTTATGCAGGAACGTGCCTATAATAATTTAGGAGAGGCCACTGTTTTTGGATTAGGGTCAGGAGTTGGCTGGTTTTTAGCAATAGTTGGCATTGCTGCTATTAGAGAAAAAATCAGATATTCAAATATCCCTGATCCATTAAAAGGTTTAGGAATAACTTTTATAATAACCGGTTTAATGGGCATGGCCTTTATGGGTTTCATGGGAATAAAATTATAAGATGAACTTTAGATATTAGCAATTAGTCATTAATTAAAATTTCCGAGGCTAAAAGCTAATTACTAAAAGCTAAAATATTTAAAAATGATATTATTGACATCAAAAATCACTGTTATCCTATTAAGTATAGTAATATTCTTAACGTTAATTCTTGCACTGGTAATGGTTCTTTTATATGCCAGAAAGAAATTAACACCACAGGGAAAAGTAAAACTTAACATTAATGATGAAAAGGAACTGGAAATAGATCCGGGAAATACTATACTTACAACTTTATCAAATAGTGAAGTATATTTACCTTCAGCATGTGGTGGAGGCGGAACATGTGGTATGTGTAAATGCCAGGTTTTTGAAGGTGGTGGTACAATTTTACCTACTGAAACAGGTTTCTTTACAAGAAAAGAAGCTCAAAATTATTGGCGTTTAGGTTGCCAGGTAAAAATCCGAAGCGATATGAAAATTGGTGTTCCCGAAGAAGTTATGGGTATCAAGAAATGGGAATGTGAGGTTATATCAAATAGAAGTGTAGCTACATTTATTAAGGAATTTGTTGTAAAGTTACCTGAAGGCGAAGAGCTTAATTTCAAATCTGGAGGGTACATACAAATTGATGTTCCAAAAATTGAAGTTGGTTTCAAAGATATGGATATTGAAGAACAATTCCGTGAAGAATGGGATCAATACAAAATGTGGGATTTAACAATGAAAAACCCGGAAGAAACATATCGTGCTTATTCAATGGCTAATTACCCAAAAGAAGGAAATATCGTAAAACTAAATATCCGTATAGCCACTCCTCCTTGGGATAGATCAAGAGGAGCATTCCAAAAAGTTAACCCCGGAATTTGTTCATCTTATATTTTTTCTCGTAAACCAGGAGACAAGGTAATGGTTTCAGGGCCTTACGGTGAATTCTTTATTAAAGAAACTGATCGCGAGATGATGTATATTGGCGGTGGTGCTGGTATGGCCCCATTACGCTCACATATTTTTCATTTGTTCCATACCTTAAAAACAGGCAGAAAAGTAACGTATTGGTACGGTGCCCGATCTAAACGAGAGGTTTTTTACGAAGATGAATTTAGAAAAATTGAAAAAGAGTTTCCTAATTTTAATTTCTATATTGCCTTATCAGAACCTAAAGAAGAAGACAATTGGACAGGATTAACCGGTTTTATACACCAGGTCGTTTATAACGAATATTTAAGGAACCATGAGGAACCGGAAGAAATTGAATTCTATCTTTGTGGCCCTCCTGTAATGAATGATGCAGTTCAACAAATGATATATGATTTAGGAATTCCGGACGAAATGCTGGCTTTTGACGATTTTGGTGGATAACTCATAGAGTTCTGACAGGTTTTAAAAACCTGTCAGGACTGCGTTTATTCCTATTTTTTTATTTCGAAAATTTCGTGTCGATCCCAGTATCTCCAATATTTTATTGCCAGCCCTCTCACTAAATCCCAGTATATCTCACTATCAAGTCCATATATAAAGTTTAATTCTTTTATTTCAGAAGCTATTTTCTCTCGATATTCATCTTTTAAAGAAATTGTAATCTTTCTTCCCAAATAGTTAAAATCAGCCATAGGTAATTTTAAGCTATCCTTAACTGTTATTAATCCATGGCCAACTGTTGCCCCTGTACTTACCTGCAAGCCGTCATTCAAACAGCTAAATGGAGGCACATGCCCTGCGTACGAAACTATTCCCATTTCGTCAACTCCTGCTCCAAAATATTCTCTTGCACGAATACCCATTTTAGTTCCAATTAAGGAATATACACCTAAGTGCCTATGTAACTCACTTGTTAATACGCAGGAAATCCATTCTTCTTTCCCATATTTTTTAATAGTTGGTGAAATAATTTCTTGTATATCAGTCATGTAATCAGCAGTATCAAGAGGGAAAATTGAAAGAACCTGGTTTTGGTTTTCTATATCATTTGTTAACATTGCAAGTAAACTCTTCTCAAGCCTATTCATATCATTTCTAAACCTATAATTCTTTAACTTATAAGAAATAGTATCGCATGTAAATAAATTTTCATCCTCAAAAAAAACAGAAACCATTTCATCATATAATTTTAATGCATAGGAATTATCTGGTATTTTTAAACTTCTATGAAATTGCTTAGCATACTGAGTATTTATATTTTTAATTTTTTGAATAAACTCCCCATCATAATCTGGTTCAATTTCTCCATTTAGGATAGAAAAATTCATCTCAGAATTTATTATCTTATCATATGAAGCAATATCCAGTATATAATTAAATGAGTTTTTCAGATCCTTATAATTACCTGCCCATAATATTTCATTTACTTTTTGTGAAAATTGAGGGCAATTTTTTAAGCACCGGGCAACTGTATTCAAACTGCCTAAGCTTATAAAAGTAATTTTATCATTATGATTCTCTAATACCTGATTTATAACATCAGTATATAAACAATATTCTATTCCCTCTGCCTGAATATTCCCCCCCCAGCCAAAAACTAAAGCAGGTTTGCAATTTTTTGCCTTGTATGTTTCAGTGCTGTTTATTCCAACAGGTATTCCTTCATGATGGTAACTATTTAATAAACTTGCAACTTTTGTATATCCATCCTTAGCATTTAATACTCCCGGTGAAGTTATAATTGCCAATACCCTCACATGCGGTGAGGCCAGCAATAAGTTTATTGCCCTGAAATCATCCAAGCCACAATCTGTATCAATAACAACATAATGATCGGGTTTCCATGGCTGGGCTTGAGTATCTTCAAATAATAAAATAGTCAAGATTAAAACAACAACAATTTTTCTCAATATTTTTACTCTCATAACCTAAGGTAATTTATAGTGCCCAATATTATAATCAAGTAAATTAATTAATATGTACATTTAAACCTACAAATGCTGTTATTCCAGGCATTGGATAATCATAATTAATTTGGTAATTCTGATTAAAGAGGTTTTCTCCTTTTATAAAAAAAATAAAATTCTTATATACTTTATAACTTATATGTGAATTAAATAATGTATATGATTCTTTTATTTGTTCCTGCCCTGTTTGTAAGTATAAGTTAAAAATTCCCTGAAAAGATAAGTTAAAACTAACTTTTTTCCAGTTTAATTTAGTGCTTAAAAACAATTGCTGCTCAGGAGTTGCTATAACAAGGTTTTCCATATTAATATATGAATAATTTGTATAAATCTCAAGTAAATTTGTTGGACTATAAGAAGCTGCAAATTCCACTCCCCAATTTGATAATTCCCCTGTATTTGTAAACATTGTTTGAGTTCCTACTGTAGTTGTCTTTATCAAATTTTCACCCTCTGTTTTAAATGCTGTAAATTCTAAAGATAATTTATCTCTTAAAAGATACTGGTTTATACTTGCTTCATAATTTATTACACGTTCAGGATTTAAATTTTTATTAGCAGTGCCCCACATATAAAGCTCCCTAATTGTAGGACTTCTAAAGCCTTTAGCAACCGATGCCTTTAATACTGTTTTGTTTGTAAACCTCCAGGCTATACCTCCTGAGGGAACAGGTTCAGCACCATACATTTCATGATGTTCAAGTCTGAATCCAAGATTAATCATTAAACTTGAAAAAAACTTTTGCTGAATAAATGCATAACCCCCTATTTCATATATAGATGTATCAATAAATTCTATTCCTGCACCATTCATAGCTAATACATTTTCAGCCATGCCTCCATAATTTTTATAATCAACGCCCAGGGTAATTGAATTACCTTTAAATAATTGAAAAGCCTCATAAATAACCAAACCATAATTATTGTCAATGGAATGAAAACCATCAGATATATTATGCTCTCCAAAGTTATAGAAGAATCGTAATGAACCTTTTACCTTTTCATATTCGTTATTAAAAACAAATGCTCCCATTCCTCTTAATATATCAATCCCGTTACCTGCATTACCTAACTCCATTCCGGGATCTGTGGCATCAAAATCGGCTAAAGAAAAATCAACTCTTGCATTTAAATGATTATTGATTTTATAACCTAACTGTAAATAGCCATTAGTAATTAAAAAATCGGATGAATCTCTGTGCCCGTTTGTTTGATCATGGTTAATTCCTGCAAAAGCATTAAACCCTTTTTTCTTATATCCCCCATTTATCATATATTTTTGTGTATTATATGATCCATAAGAAAACCTCCCATTTATTTTGTACCCATCCACCTGCTGTTCTTTTGTTATAATATTAATCACTCCTCCCATGGCATTAGACCCATAAAGAGTTGATGCCGGGCCTCTTATTACTTCAACTCTTTCCACATCAGAGGCTACATAAGCATCAGCTAATGGATGCCCAAAAACTCCCATGTATTGAGGATTACCATTTAACAAAACCAATACCTGCGTAGTAGGTGAACTCCCTATACCACGTAACGTTATCTGACCTGCAGCTCCCGTGGCAACACCAAATCCTGTAACACCACGTTCTGTTACAAACATCCCGGGAATTCTTTCTGTTAAAACAGGTAGTAATGCTGATTCTGAACTTTCTTCAATTTCTTTCTTATCAATAACTGAAACGGTAAAAGGGATATAATCACAGGACACTGCGATCTTTGTCCCTGTAATAATAACCTCTTCCAAATGTAAAGTATCTATTAAGGTTTCCTGTCCCTTAACTATTATAAATGAGCATAAAAGAAGAATTGTAGTATAAAAGCCAGTTAAAACATTTTTCTTCATTTCTATTTTCATTAATTATGTAAAACAAATTGAATAAATCATTTATCACTCAGCTTTACTCATTACCAGTTTACCATGCTGCATTCCCTTTATTGCAATAAGCTTATCTGACAATTCTTTCAAATTGCCTGCAAATCCTTTAACTGCAATTATTTCCAGGCAATTATCTGAGTCAAGATGAAAATGTTGAGAAGATAATATAGAGTCGTGATAATCATGTTGAATTTCCATTGATTTAAGTAGTAAATCACTTTTATGGTGATCATATACAAGAATGATTGCCCCTGCTACAAGTTTGTTTTTTTCCCAATTTTGTTCAACCAGATTCTGTGAAATTAATTGTCTTAATGCCTGTGAACGATTCGCAAACTTATTTTCCTTAACATAATTATCAAGGGCATCAAGCAAGTCTTCTTCTAATGACACACCAAAACGAACTACAGTCATCGTGTTACGTTTATGTAAATAAGTGTTACTATGAAACAAATGTATTAAAAAAATATAATATGTCAACTAAAATTTAATTTTTTATTAAAAAGGAGATGCCGAAAACCTTTTTATTACAAAGTAGGCTAATATTTAAAAATTGTTCGCTGATTTACGCACAAATTTTCGCTAATAAAATAAACCTATTATAACCCCTTTGTAAGGTATTGCTTATAACCTGTGTGAAAAACAAAGAATATTTTTAGGGCTATGCATTGCACAAAGACAGCAAAACAAAATGTTAAAAGTTGTAAAGTAGAATTGGAGTAAATGTTTTAAAAAACTCAAGATATTTTAACCTGATAAGTTTAATATTTTTTTATACCCTAAACAGGGTAGTTTAAATTACCCTGTTTAGGGTATTGTATAAAAGAGCTAACGGGCATACATTTAAACCGGAATTCCAAAATATAAGTAACCCATTTGTTTGTAATCTAAACATTTTTCAGGCAAAACAAATACCGATTACATAGAGGGAAAAATGTATTTTTTTTATTAAAAAAGGGGATGCCGAAAAACTTTTTATTACAGAGTAGGCTAATATTTTAAAACTAACCATTATGTACACTAAAAAATTTACAAAATTATCTACGCATGATTTAAGTAACACAAAAGGTGGTCGTGTTGAAATCGTTATAATAGGAGGTCGTCCAATATTTGTAAATCCATTATATGGATATCCGGCACCATTTGAAATAAATGTTTCGCAAATAAACACTATTTAAATAAAAATGCAGGTGTTCATTATTTTAAGTTTTGCCTGTATTATTAAAATGAGCACCTGCTCATTAATAATTTAAAAACATTACAAAATGAAACAAGCATGATTAAAATAATCATTAAACACACACGATTATGATTATTTTGCATCTTGCGGTTCCATCTGACAATTAAAAAACAAAATTATAAACAGATGAAATATCAACCGATAACCGCTGTATGGGAAATTACTTTTGCATGTAACATGCGTTGTAAGCACTGCGGATCCAGTTGTAATACCAAAAAACCTGATGAATTAACACAAAAAGAAGCACTTAAATTGTGCGATCAGATTGCAGAGTTAGGCCTTGAATATATTACACTTTCAGGTGGTGAACCCCTGCTAAGGGAAGACTGGCACAAATTAGCACAAAGGTTAAAAGAAGGCGGTGTTAAATCTAACATAATTACAAATGGTTGGTTTTTGACAGAAAAAGAAATAAAAAAAGCAAAAGAATCAGGAATAACAAATATAGCTATTAGTCTTGACGGACTAGAGCAAACCCATGATTTTCTCAGGGCCAAAGGTTCTTATGAGAGAATTATGTCATCGTTAGATTTATTGAAAAAAAACGGAATGCCTTCTTCAATAATAACAACTATAAATAAGAAAAATATCGGGGAATTACCGGAATTGTATAAAATACTGGTTGAAAAAAATGTAAAAGGCTGGCAAATGCAATATGCGATGCCCATGGGAAATTTTACCGAAAACTCCGGATTAGTGATTGAACCTTCGGAAATAGACGATATAATAAATCTGGCTCATGAATTTTCGGAAAAAAACATAATAAAAATTGAATTGGCTGATTGTGTTGGATATTACAATGAAAAAGAAATAGAAGTAAAAGAAAAAGGTGCGGCAGAACCGGAAGAGTTATGCTTGACAGTTTGCCCTGCAGGTAAATATGTATTAGGGATAAGATATAATGGCGATATCATTGGGTGCACATCGCTAAGAGATGACGATTTTATTGAAGATAATATTCGA
>DAOVYZ010000239.1 GCA_030635365.1 Bacteroidales bacterium | reverse complement strand
TAGTCATCATTCCAGATATAGCAATAGTATCTTTCGGAATAGAGTTATTGGCTTTACCAAGATTAAAAATAATGTCCATACAGCCGTCTGGTAGTACTCTTTGATTTTCAAACTGATTTAAGCCGGTAATTAACCAATAGGAATCAATAAGGTATTTTAATTTATCAGATGGTTTGAATTCTTGATAAATCATTTTTTCAATATTAGTACCAATAATTATTGTAAAGATGCAACTGTCCTATTTCTTGGACAGCTGCTTTAGTCTTTATATTTTTTTCTGTAAACTCCTTTTTAAAAAAGTTTGTCAATCAATTCATCATCTGCAATATTGGGAACAGTAACTTTTAGGCTGGGTGTGCGTTCCATTTCGCGTTTAATTGCAAAAATTGCTTCATTATTACGTGCCCAACTTCTTCGGGCAATACCATTGTTTACATCCCAATGTAACATCATTCGTAATCTTCGGCCGGCATCTTCACTACCATCCAGTACCATTCCATAGCCACCATTGGTAACTTCACCCCAACCTACACCGCCACCATTGTGGATTGAGACCCATGTAGCACCCCGGAATGAGTCACCTATAACATTCTGTATAGCCATATCAGCAGTAAATTGTGAACCATCATAAATGTTAGAAGTTTCACGGAATGGTGAATCAGTACCCGACACATCATGATGATCTCTGCCAAGAACAACAGGCGCAGATAATTTGCCATTTTTAACAGCCTGGTTAAATGCAGTGGCAATTTTAGTCCTGCCTTCACAATCGGCATATAAAATACGTGCCTGTGAACCTACAACCAGCTTATTTATTTTAGCTTCGCTTATCCAACGAATGTTATCTTTCATTTGCTGCGTAATCTCCGAAGGAGCTGTAGCAGCAATTTCTTCCAATACATCAATTGCAATTTGATCTGTTAAATCTAAATCTTCAGGCTTTGAAGATGTACAAACCCAACGGAACGGGCCAAAACCATAATCAAAACACATGGGCCCCATAATATCCTGCACATACGATGGATATTTAAAACTACCATCTTCCTTAACAATATCGGCATCGGCACGGCTCGATTCTAATAAGAACGCATTTCCATAATCAAAGAAATACATACCACGTTCAGCTAATTTATTGATTGCTGCTGTTTGCCTTCTTAAAGATTCCTGCACATGGTTTTTAAATTCTTCAGGATTTTCAGCCATCATTTTAATTGATTCTTCATAGCTTAAACCAACAGGGTAATAACCTCCTGCCCATGGATTATGCAATGAAGTTTGATCAGACCCCAAATGAATATGGACATTACGTTCTTCTATTCTTTCCCAGAGCCTAACAATATTTCCAAGATAAGCAATAGAATGAGCTTCTTTCTTTTCACTGAAAGCTAACGCAGTATCAATAGCTTTGTCTACATCTTCAATTACCTCATCAACCCATCCCTGTTCAAATCTTTTATATGCTGCTTTTGGGTTAATTTCAGCGGTAATACTAACTACACCTGCAATATTACCGGCTTTGGGTTGAGCCCCACTCATACCTCCAAGCCCGGAGGTAACAAAAATTTTCCCTTCTGGCCCTTCGCCTGATTTGGCAATTTTCCTACTTGCATTTAGTACCGTGATGGTAGTTCCATGAACAATCCCCTGGGGGCCGATATACATAAAAGAACCTGCTGTCATTTGCCCGTATTGAGTAACTCCTAATGCGTTATATCTTTCCCAGTCATCAGGTTTTGAATAATTGGGAATCATCATACCATTGCTAACAACAACTCTGGGGGCATCTTTGTGTGATGGGAATACCCCTGCAGGGTGTCCCGAGTTCAGAACCAGGGTTTGTTCATCTGTCATTTCACCAAGATATTTCATGGTGAGCAGATATTGCGCCCAATTTTGAAAAACTGCACCGTTACCTCCGTACGTAATTAATTCGTGAGGATGTTGTGCAACTGCATAATCCAGATTATTACTTAACATGAGCATGATTGCTTGTGCCTGACGTGATTTTCCCGGGAAATCATCTATTGTGCGAGAACTAATTTTATAATCAGGACGAAATCTATACATATAAATCCTGCCATATTTTTCTAACTCGTTAGCAAACTCTTTTGCTAATTCTTCGTGATGCTTTTTATCAAAATACCTTAAAGCATTTTTTATGGCTAATTTCTTTTCTTTTACAGTTAAAATATCCTTACGCTTAGGAGCGTGGTTAATTTCCGGATCATATTCTTTTGGAGAAGGTAATTCATTAGGAATTCCTTGCAATACTATTTTTTGAAATTCTTCTTTTGTCATTGTATAATATTTTTATTTAAAGTCTTGTATACTTAATTTAATGTTTGTCGGTTAAGTATTTTTGAACTAAGCACCAAATACTAATAAACAAATAACAAATATCAAAATTTGAAAATGGTTTTAGTGTTGAGATTTTAGTCATTTTGATTTATTTGTATTTTGGTACCTGGAATTTGTGATTTTTAACATTAAATTCTTCTATAGTATCTTATATAGAAAAACTCTCTAATAATATTAAGTATAATAAAAGAAAGATACTATGGATACCTTATTCGAAGTGTATTATCTGTTAAGAATGGATAACAATTTTTCCAATTCATAAATTTAACTCTTAAAAACAATGTCAAAAATACAAAATATGAGATTTAAATGAAAGGCTTATGTCAATTTAAGATGATTTGCTGACATATTTTCTGAAAAATGTATTTAGCATATTTTTTGATATGAATGGACTTGTAATATATTTTAAATTAACTTTGAATAATCACTAATTTAAAAATCATAGCATGAAAAAAAAATGGATAACAATAATTGTAATTGTTGTAATAGCAATTTTTATTTATTCTTCTATAAAAGGAACCTATAACAAAATGATTGCACTAGATGAAGGTGTAAAATCACAGTGGGCCCAAGTTGAGAATGTATATCAACGCCGTGCTGACTTAATCCCAAATTTGGTTAGTATTGTTAAGGGATATGCTGCCCATGAGCAGGAAACACTCACAGGTGTTATTGAGGCTAGAGCAAAAGCTACTTCAACAACAATTGATCCAAGTAATTTAAATGCTCAGAGTATTCAAGCATTTCAACAGGCACAAGGAGGTTTAAGTTCTGCTTTATCGAAATTAATGGTGGTAGTTGAGCGTTATCCGGATCTTAAAGCTAATCAAAACTTTTTAGAACTGCAAGCACAGTTAGAGGGAACTGAGAACAGGATAACAGTTGAGCGACAGAAGTTTAATAATAGTGCGCAAGGATTTAATACATACATTAAGCAATTTCCTAAGAACATTTACGCCAACATGTTTAGCTTTGATGAGAAGGCATATTTTAAAGCACAAGAAAATGCTGATGAAGCACCAAAAGTAGAATTTTAATTATGAAACCATCACTATTCTTTACCGAAGAACAAAAAAGATTAATAACCGATGCTGTTAAAGAAGCAGAATTAAATACATCGGGAGAAATACGTGTCCATATAGAATCGAATTGCAAAGAAGATGCTTTAGATAGAGCTGCTTATATATTTGAGAAATTAGCAATTCATAAAACAGAACTAAGAAATGGTGTTTTATTTTACCTGTCAATTAATGATAAGAAATTTGCTATTCTTGGTGATGCCGGAATTAATGCTGTTACTCCTGAAAATTTCTGGGAAGAAATCAAAGAAACCATAATCAATTACTTTAAGAAAAATGAGTTTGATGTTGGTTTAAGCGAGGGAATAAAAATGGCAGGACAAGCTCTAAAAAAATATTTTCCTTATCAGAAAGATGATGTAAATGAATTATCGGATGAAATTTCGTTTGGTAAAAATTAATATGATTATGATAAAAAAAATAAAATATATTTTACTACTGGCAATTATCCCAATTAATTTATTTGCTCAGAATTATCCGGATAAACCAAATAGGATTGTTAATGACTATGCTAATTTTTTAACAATACAAGAACAAAATGCCCTTGAAAATAAGTTGGTAATGTTTAGCAATCAAACTTCATCGCAAATTGCAATTGCAGTTGTTAAATCACTGGATGGTTATGATCCGGCATCATATGCTTTTGGCTTAGGTGAACATTGGGGTGTTGGACAGAAAGGAAAAAATAATGGTATTTTAATCTTAGTAAAACCCAAATATTCTAATTCTAAAGGAGAGGTGTTTATTGCTACTGGCTACGGAATGGAGGGAGCCGTTCCTGATGCTATAGCTAAACGGATTGTTAATAATGAGATTTTACCTTATTTTAAACAGGGAATGTACTATAAGGGGTTAGATGAGGTCACAAATAGAATTATTGAATTAACACGAGGTGAATATACAGCCGATGAATATAAGAAGGCAACAAGCAGTTCTGGTTCAGCCATACCAGGAATAATCTTCTTTTTGATTGTGGTTATTTTTAGTTTTATTGGTAGGGCAAGGCGAGCGCGTCATTATGCTGTGGGCCATAATGTTCCTTTTTGGATTGCAATGGGAATGATGAGTTCCAATAGAAGCCATGGAGGAAGTTTTGGTAATTTCTCGTCAGGTGGAGGTAGCTTTGGTGGTTTTGGTGGTGGAAGTTTTGGAGGTGGTGGAGCAGGAGGGAGTTGGTAAATAAATAGTATTGAAATATAAGTATTTAGATTGATAGATGATTTTTGAAAGATAAAATCCTACAGTTTTTTTGTGGGATTTCTTTTTTTTGGAAAAATTATATTTAATTATGTGCTTATATTTAAATAACCATATATGTAAATATAAAACTATTAAATAACTAATAATTAACAGATATGTTTAATAAATTAATTGCAGCAATGTTGCCGTACTTTCCTAAGAAATTCGTATGGCTATTTTCTAAACCATACATTGCAGGTGAAACGGTAGAGGACGCAATAAGAGCATCAAGAAAGTTGAATGATCAGGGCATAATGGTTACAATTGATATTCTTGGAGAATTTATCAAAAACCTTGACGAAGCAGAAGTAAACAAACAAGAATACATTGAATTAATTGACCGGATTGAGAAGGAAGATATTGATGGTAATTATTCATTAAAACCAACAATGTTTGGCTTGTTATTGGATAAAGAAGAGTGTTATAAACATGTTCGTGAAATTGTGGTTAAGGCAGCTGAGTATAACAATTTTGTTCGTATTGATATGGAGGATTCTCCTTGTACTGATATGGAGATAGAGTTATTTCGTAAACTTAAGGCGGAGTTCCCAAAAAATGTTGGTTTAGTATTTCAGGCTTATTTAAAACGAACTTATAAGGATATAGAAGATTTAATGGATATTCAAACTGAGGAAGCTCCTTTAAATTACAGGTTGTGTAAAGGAATTTATGTTGAACCGGCAGAAATAGCATATAAAAAGTATGATGAAGTTAATAAACACTTTTTAGAGGACATAGAGTTTTGCCTTAAAAATGTTATCTATCCCGGGATTGCAACGCATGATAAACTGGTTGTTGATGGTGCTTATAAATTAATTGAGGAACTTAAAGTCCCAAAAGAGAAGTACGAATTTCAAATGTTATATGGTGTTACTCCTAAATTACGCCAATCAATAATGGATAAAGGGCACCGAATGAGAGTATATGTTCCTTTTGGGAAACAATGGTTTGGATATTCAACAAGGCGTTTAAAAGAAAATCCCAAAATGGCTAACCATATAATAAAGGCACTTTTCAAAAAAGGATAGTGTTTAAGATGAAAGATTAAAGTAAAAAGCTTGCCTGCCGGAGTATTACGGAGGTAGGATAAAAGTGAGAGGCTGTCCAAAAAGTCTTTGTGTGCCTTTGCGTTTCCTTTGCGCTACTTTGTGGTATAATGACAAAATGTTGTTACACAGAGTTTCACAAAGAAGATCCAAAGTTTCGCAAAGTAGAAAAAACTACAATTCTTT
>DAOVYZ010000005.1 GCA_030635365.1 Bacteroidales bacterium | reverse complement strand
TTTTACAATATCAATTATTTTATCTGTTGTTGATCCTTGCATATTAATCCATGGACGCCTTGATGGGTCAAAAACTTTTCGAAGCTTTGTATAGCAGATAGTTGAATGGATACATTCACCAGGGTGCCAATGAACGGTTATTTCATCATTGCTATAATCTCGGTTATTCTTATCCATGTTTCAAATAATTTAATGCGAAAATAAAAAACTATAAGTATTAACAAATAAAAAACTAAAATAGTTTTATTAATTTTTGAGGTAATTGTCAAGGGTTTTAAGCAATAAGTTCTTTTTTATGGGTTTGGAAACGAAATCAGTAAATCCGGCATCTTGTGCATTCTTTTGATCAGATGGCATTGCATAGGCTGTGAATGCTATTATTGGAATTTTATCGTTAAACTTGCGAATTTCACGCGTTGCATCCAATCCATTTAGTAATGGCATTTTTATATCCATTAGTATTAAATCAATATTATCCAGATTCCTACATTTATTAATTGCTTCCTCCCCATTTGGCGCATATAATAAATTTACATTTGTTTCTTCTAAGACCAGGGTAATTATTTTAATATTACTTTCTTCGTCTTCAGCTATTAGAATATTTTTATTTTTCCAGTTATATTCCTCATCTTTAATTTGCTCATTACTTATTTCTTTTTTAGGTTTTAAATAGGGGAGCGTAAAATAAAAAGTAGATCCTTTCTTGAGTTCTGACTCAACCCAAATATTACCCCCAAGCTCATTAATTAATGTTTTGCAAATTGCAAGGCCTAAACCGGCACCTCTATATAGTTTGTCGGTTTTGCCAGCCTGTGCTTTTCGGAATTGTTCGAATATTTCTTTCTTTTCGTTTTCAGATAATCCTATACCTGTATCTTCTACAAAGAATTTGATATACTTTTCATAACCTTTCGGGGCAATGTTATAACCAAATTTTACATGCCCTCTTTCGGTAAATTTAATGGCATTGCCAATTAAATTGTTTAAGATTTGCTTAAAACGAAATGGATCTGTAATTATTGATAAGTTTTCATCTGCATTCTCAATATCAATAAGTAGTTCTACATTTTTATTATCTCTTAACTCTGTTTCATTGAATGATTCGTACAGCTCAATAATATTTTGGTTAATTAAACATTCTTGCTTAAAAATACGCAGTTGCCCGGCTTCAATTCTGGCAATATCAATAATATCATCAATTAAATGAAGTAATGAATTACAGTTGCTATGTAGATGTTTAATTAAATCTTTTCGCTGATTCTGATCCATATCCGAACCGGCAATTAACTCAGAAAAACCAATAATAGCATTCATTGGAGTTCTTATTTCATGCGACATATTTGCCAGAAAAGAAGATTTTAATTGATCAGATTCCTCTGCTTTTTCTTTAGCTATTTTAAGCTCTCTTGTTCTTTCTTCAACCAGTTTCTCTAGCTGTGTGTGGTGCTTCTCTAATTCAGTATTTTGTAATTGTATTTGCTTTTTCTGCTCATTAGCTAAATCACGTTGAGCTTCTATTTCTTCTTTTTGTTTAAGTATTTCCTCTTCCGCTTCTTTAAGTTTTGTTATATCAGAATCAATAGCAACAAATTTAGATATATCGCCATCTTCATTAAGGATAGGAGTTATAGTTGTTCGCACCCATATATTTTTATTTGATTTATTGCATCCGTATGAACTATAACTAACAGATTTTTTTGTTTCGATTATCTGATCTAATATTTTATTAATTTCCGGATGAGTGCTTGTGGAAACAATTGAAAAACCTTTTTTCGCCTTAAACTCAGAAAGGCCATAACCATAAAGTCTGGAGAAACCTTCATTGACCCATTCTATCTCACCTTTTGAGTCAGCAATTACAATAGCGTTGTCAGTTTTTTGCGCAGAAATAAATAGTTTCTCTAATTCTATATTTTTTAGTTCAAGTTGATGTGCTTGCTCTAGAATTTCTTTCTTTTGATTATTTATTTTAAGATTTTTTTCTTCCAAATCTTTATTAACTAATCTAAGATGCTCCGTTTGAACCAATATTTCTTCATTTTGTTGTTCAATTTCTGAGGTTCTCTCTTTAACTTTTTGTTCCATTTCGTCATAAAACATTGCATTTTCAATTGAAATGGAAATGTGCCCATTTAGTAATTTTAAAATCTCAAGTTTTGATGATGTAAAAGCATTACTAAGGAGGTTGTTCTCTGCATAAAGTATACCTTTAAATTTCCCTTGATAAATAATAGGGTGAGATAATATTGATTTAGGGTTATTCTTTTTGATGTAGTTTGTATTTATAAATTCCCCGCTATGTGTCGCATTATTTAAAACTATAGTTTTTTTAGTACGAAATACATAATTAATTATTTCGTGAGAAAGGTCTTTAGAATTCTCATAAGGCATAGAATGTACAATAAGAGGCTCCTGCATTATTTCAGTCTGGATAGCTTTTATTTTAACAGCATCACTTTCAGTAAGTAGTATTATGCCTTTAGTAGCACCTAAATTTGTAATAGTAATAGATAACAGTTTTTTTAATAATGTATCCAACTGAATTACTTCCGAAATAGCTTGTGATGCTTTAATTATTGTATTTAAATCTATTTTTTCAGAAGATAAAGGTTTTAGTAAAGTTTGGGTTGTTTCTTCAATGTTTTCTGATTCTGTTTTTCTCTCAGTTATATGGACAAGCTGTTCTTTATATTTACTTTCTATTCTATTTGATAATGCGTATGCACCTAACTTCACAAAATTATTATAAGAGTTTAATATAAACCTGGAGGCATCTTTATTTTTCTCAGAAATCAAGTGTTCTGCAAATAATAAGTCTGCAATACCTTCTTCAAGTAAAAAATTACTATTACCTGCAATATTAATAGATTCATTGTATTGTAGAGATGCTTTTTCATTGTTCCCTAACAGACTATTAAGTTCAGCTTCTACTAATAAATACTTGTTGGCATAATTCATTGGGGCATTATCAGTCAATTTTTTAAATTGTTTTTGATTAGCCTTAATAACTTTTAACCACTTTGCCTTTTTTGTGTTTTCTCCATTTCTAATTAATGATATTCTTATCAAAGAATCAAAGAATAAATAAAAGGGGGTATAAAATATGCCAAGTGCTCCATTCAAATATGGTTTAGCTTTGTCTGAATTATCCAAAGCAATATCATAATTGGCATGTAAATAATTTATAATTGCCTTATTTGAATATACAAGAAAAATACCTAATGTATCTGAGCCATTTTCATGAAATTTTAAAATATCTTCTTCATTGTGAATAAGCTCTACTTCAGGATTCTTTATAAAGCTTATTGTGTTTTGAAAAGATTTTAAATAATGTAAGTTAGCCTGTTGGTTAATTTCGAGGAGATTTTCATAATAAAAATTGTATTCATGTTCAAGGTCATTTAAATTTTTTCCTGCATAAAAAGAATAAGCCAAATGAGTAACAATTGTATTACCGGCATATTCCAGATCACCATATTCAAGGCCATTTAGATAAGCTTCATATAAAGGGCTAATAGATTCTGAAATGTGAGCCTTTAAGTGTCTAAGTGTAAGATAAAATACAAAATATACTTTTGCTTTAAGATTCTTGACATCAAACTTGTCAAGAATAATCAGAGATAATTCTCCAAATTTATACCCTTCGTTAATATTACCAATGGCATGTGCTAATAGTAATCCGTAAACAGCATACGCATATGATGATAAGGGAGCATTTCCATGTTTTACTGATAACTGAACTTGTTTAAATGTTAGTAATGGTAATATATCAGGGCAACTTATGTAAGCAGCAGGCAAAATGTTTGACATTATTTGCATTACTGCAATATGCCTCTCATCAATCATTTCTGGTAAACTGCTTAATTCTTCAATTCCTTTTTTGCCTATTGTAAGTTTTGTTTTTAATAATGCTTTAATAATATCTAATTTCTTTGGCTTACTTGGGAAATTGTAACCAAATAACTTAAGTGCTTCCAAACCTGCACTAAGTGCCTGATCCATTTTATTCATAGCCTTATAAGCCTGAATTCTTATAATAAGAGCTTTAGCCTTATCGGCAATTTGTGGACTATAATTTAACGTTTCTGATACTAATAGTTCTGCCTTTTCAAAGTCACTTGTGAGGTATGCTGCTTCGGCTCCTTCTATAGACAGGTTAAATGCTAAATTATAATTGTGATGCCAGGAATTATCAGGTAACAGATTTAAGCCTAAAAGTAAATATTGTAAGGCCGAGTTGTAGGCTGCAGATTCTTTAGCCTTTTTCCCAGCTACTAGATTTTGTTCAGCTAGTTTAGTTATTTCTGATGAATCAGAAATAATTTCAATGCCTAAATTTTTTTGATTAACAATATTAAATATCTGATCGTTTAGATTTTTCTCGTTACAGTTTTCTTCAATTACCTTCCCTATACCAAAATGGAATTCTTTTTTAAGATGTTCCGGAATTAATGAATAAATAGATAAGTGGATATTGTCATGTAGAAATTTATATGTAAAATTTAATTCTTCATAGGTTTCTTTATTGAATCCAAACGACTCATTTATTGGTGTTATTAAGCCTTCCCTTATTGCATAATTTAAATGTGATGCAGTAGGCCGGGGTTCCATTTTAGATATTAGGGAAAGTGTTTTTAAATCAAATTTTGAACCTATACATGCAGCGTTCTTTAGTATTTCTAAAATTTGGGGAGGAAGTTTCTGAATTATTTCAACAATATAATGAACAGAATTGTCAGTATAATTCATGGTTTCAATCTTTTCTATATCCCAATCCCACTGACTTTTATCATAATTAAAATATATTATATTTTGGTTATGCAGGTTTTTAAGAAATTGTTTAATATAAAAAGGGTTTCCTTTTGTTTTTAAATGAACATTTTTCGATAAATTATAGATTTCTTTGAAATTTTTATGCAGGGTATCTTTTAGTAATTCTGCAGTATCTTCTAATTCAATTGGCTCAGTACTTAGCTTTTTTGTTTTAATGTTAGCTTCAGATAGCTTTTTAATAAGGTTTGTTATTGGATGTTTTGTATCTACTTCATTACTTCTATATGCAAATATTAATAAGAGATGCTTTGTAAGATTGTTTGTCATTAAGTTCTCCAACAATTCCAGGGAAGAATTATCAACCCATTGCACATCGTCTAAGAAGATAACAAGAGGATGGCCTTTTTTTGCAAAATTTTGCACGAATTTAACAAAACTAAGGCTAAAACGATTTAACCTCTCTTCAGCACTTAAATGTTCTATTGGAGGTTGTTTGCCAATGATATACTCAATCTCAGGAATGAAATCAATCATTATCTGGCCACTGGCAGGAAGTGATTTAAGGATATTCTTGCCAAATTTCTCAATTTTTTCTTTATTCTCAGTAAGTATTATTTGTGTAAGGTATTTTAGTGCTTCAATTATTCCACTATAAGGACTATTAGTTGAAAATTTACAAAATTTTCCTTCAATGTAATATGCTTTTTGGCTTATTAAGGTAGGGTGAATTTCATTGATTAATGAAGTTTTTCCGGTACCCGAAGTTCCAGATAAGATAACCAAACGTTTACCATCTTCTTTTATTTCATCAAATGAATTAAGCAGTTTTTGTTTTTCTTTATTTCTACCATATAATTTTTGTGAGATTGAGAAATTCAGTGATATATCGCCTTGAGCAATCTCAAAATGCGGAATTTCATGATTTGAGGAATATTCATCCTGGCATTTTTGAATATCCTTTTTTAATATTTGGATATTTTGATACCTGTTTTCAGGATTCTTTTCAAGGAGTTTAAAAATTATTCTTGATAATACTTTTGGTATTTCTTTATTGATGGATTCAATAGGGATTGGGCTTCTGGCAATATGTTTATATATTAAATCAACCGGTTCATCAGATTCAAAAGGAGGAGTTCCGGTAAAGATCTCATAAAATATAATGCCAAGTGAATACAAATCGGATCTAAAATCAGTAGAACGATTCATTCGCCCGGTTTGTTCAGGTGAAATATATTTAAGGTCGATACCCGTAAGGTTTTTATTTTGGGTTATGATTGTAGAATCATGGTATTTGAAGGCAAATCCTAAATTGATAATTTTTAGGCTATTGTTCTTATGATTATATAAGATTTTATCCGGATGTAGGTTTTTATGTATTATCTTATTTTTATGTAATTCAGCTATTGCTGTACTTAAATTTAATGCAATAGCCAGAGCTTCATTAATAGTGAGTTTATTCTTTCTTAAATATTCTGATAAAATTATGCCTTCCGCATTTTCAGCAATTAATAAAATTGAAGAATTTTCTCGTATTATTTCAAGAGGTTTTAAAAATGAACTACTACTAACTTCGTTTCCAATTTTTAATTCATTTTCTAATAACTCATTATATTGAATTGTATTAAAGGCTGGCTTAATTTTCTTTATAATATATGATTTTCCAGTAGTTTTATCAGAGGCACGATAAATTGACTCAATATTGCTTTCAGTAATTATTTCTACTAGTTGAAAATTCCTATTTTGTTCCACCGAAACAATATAGCAATTTTATTTTATTTTTTCACTTCTTTTATCCTATTTCCTAAGGGAGCTATAATTTCAGGGTCTATTAAACAGTCAAAAAGAACAGGGTTACGTTTTTTTATTAGTTTTTCGATAAAAGTTCGATTAATATCTCCGGGTTTAGTTATTCTATAAGCTTCAACTCCCATACTCTCAGCAAATTTTACAAAATCCATAGCTTTATTAAAACTAACTCCCGGGTTTGGATTACCATAGAGAATATTTGTTGAGTGATGCACAATTCCCAATCTTCCATCATTAAGAATAAAAAAGAAAACCGGAACATTATATTCCGAAGCTGTTTTTAATTCATTGCCATTCATCATAGCTGCTCCATCGCCAACAATTGCTATTGTTATTCGACCGGGAGCTCCAATTGCACCACCTATTGATGCAGGGATTGCAAAACCCATTGATGAAAAACCTAATGATATAAAGTAATTCCAATTTTTCCTTAATTTTAGGTAATGCCCAACCCAAAAAATACAAGATCCATTGTCGTTAAAAATATTTAGTTCGTGATCGTAAAAACTTTCATAAATATCTTTAAATAAGCGAGGAGGTGTTATAGGGCTTGCATCTGAATGATATAGTTCGGGTTTGAGAATATTAGAGATTTTATTCTTGTAGTTTAAAATCCTATATTCAGAATCCAAATGTTTAAATGCATTGAAACTGTCATTATAAAGTTTGCTATAAATATACTCAATAGAGGTTAAAGCATTTCCTACTAAACCATATGTATTTGGAAAAGACCTTCCAATAATATAGGGGTCAATATCTATTTGAATAATCTTTTCAGTCTTAGCCAGGTATTTACTCCACGAGTTAGAAGAGAACTCATTAAAAGATGTCCCAATAGCTAAGATTGTTTCAATCTTTTCATTTTTTAAATATTCTTCAGGAATAACGTTTGACCCTGCACCAAATACGCCTAAAAAATATGGTGACTCATTATTAAAAGCAGCTTTCCCTTTTGGAGTTACTATAACCGGAACCTTTAATAATTCAACAAGCCTTTGTAGTTCATCTCTGGCACTTGATAATATCACACCATGGCCTGCAACAATAATAAGAGACCGAGAACTTTTTATTTCTTCAATAATATTATCAGCTGCAATTTTATCAAAATATTGATCAATATAATGCCTAAAATATTCTTGAGAATGTTCTACTTCTTGCGAAAATAAATCGGCACCTATATTTAAAAATACCGGGCCTTTTTTGCCTTTAAACAAATATCTAATACTATTTCTAAAATATTGGAGAAATGTTTCTTTCTTAGATATATTGGCATGAAAACGAGTGGCCTCGCGTATTGACATTGCAATATTCATATTGAAAGATTCAGTATCTTGTATCGCACCTTTAAATGCTTTATCAGAGGGTATAGCACCTGCAATCAATAATACCGGGATTCCATCTGCAAACGATGATATGATTCCTGTAAAAGCATTAGATATTCCGGGGCCTGCAGTAGTTAATATTACTCCAAATTTATTTGATGCTCTTGCATACCCATCGGCCATAAAGGCACCGCCTTCTTCGTGTTGGCATCGTATGAAATGAATTTCAGGGTAATTATTTATTTCGTTACCAAATCCGCAAGTATAGCCTCCTGGTATTCCAAAAATATAATTTACTTTTTCTTTTTTGAGTACACTAATAATTATTTGGGAGATCCGTTCTTTGGTGGCCTCCTTTGTAACTCTGATTTCCATAATGTAAGTAGGTTGTTTAGTAGTATTTCAGTTTAGGTTTTGTTTGATTTCATTGTTTTATTATGTTTCAGGTTTTGGTAAAACAATATTTAAATTTGCTTTTTCGTTCAAATATGCTTTTGCATCGTTTATATAAAAATTACAAACATGCCCGCCAATTGTTTCTTCGTTATCAATAAAATGAAAGTGAAAATGAGAAGTGCTAACTTTTTCGAACGGTTCGGGGAAATAGAATCCTATCATAGTCCCCGAAATATTTTCTTTTTTGTAGGTATTTGAATTTTCTATGATTTGTTTAAAATCAGGATATGGCTTTTGTTGCTCTTTACCACTTCGAAGCAATACAGAATCAAATTTACCTGTGATCTTAATAGCATAAATTAGATCGGCAGATAAGAATTTTTCTGTTAATAGTTCAAATGTTTTTTCTTGATTAGAATTTCTTATCGAGTATTCTTTATCAGGCTCAAAGGGAGTAATTATGTAAAATGGGCTTAAGTCTGAGTCGGTAACTTTTTTCACATTTCCATAATAGTTGGCAATAAAGACCTTTTTATTGCAAACTATCATTTCACCATTATAATGATTAATAGCACCAATGCCAAAATCACCATAACGGGTAATTTTATTTAAATTATTATGCCCTTCAGCATTTCCGGAGATCAGGTATTGCGCTGTTGATACCTGGTAAACAGTATTTTTTTGCATGTAACGTAATCAGGTTTAGGAATTTCGCAAGATAGTAAACATTAACAATTTATACAATGTTTAAAATTAGGAAATTATGGATTTTAAAAATTAAACATAAATACATAAAAATGAATTTAGAAATTGATTACAACAAATCGTTATTACATTCGTATTATTATTGTTGGAAATATAAAATATAAAATATTAAATGAAATTTCATTGGATTTATGTATTGATTTTTATTTTACTTCCTGTATTTAGTCGGGGACAAACAAAAATCGACGAAGATACTCTTATTGTTACCAGAGCAGTTATTGTTGATGGAGATACAATACCTAATGTGAGTATTGAGGAGGTGGTAATTTTCCCAAGATTAGTTTTCAAAAATAAGAGAAGGGCAAGAAGGTATAGAAAATTAGAGAGGGATGTTAAAAGGGCATATCCCTATGCAAGGCTGGCAAAAATAAAATTGGACAAAATGGAGGAAGAATTTCAGAAACTTAAAACTGAGAAAGAAAGAAAAAAATACGCAAAAACTGTTGAAAAACAATTAATGGACGATTTTGGAGTTGAATTGAAAAAACTAACAATTACTCAAGGAAGGATATTGTTAAAACTAATTGACCGTGAAACCGGTAATACTTCCTATGCCTTAGTAAAAGAACTACGTGGTAGTTTTTCTGCATTTTTATGGCAGGCAATAGCTCGATTATTCGGATCGGACTTAAAAGTTCAATATGACCCAAATGGAGACGATTACTTAATAGAACGGGTAGTTAAAATGATTGAATACGGGCAAATAAGATTAGATAATGATATATATAAAAGGCTTCAACAATCTTATTAGCTATTCTCATATGCTACAAATATTTTACGGTTTTATAAATATGATAGTTTTTGGCTAATTAGTGCTTGTCCATAAAGTCAAGGCTTGGCTCTATAATCAAGTTGCTGAAAAATTAAAATGCTGACTTTATGTTATTTAACAAAGCCAAGCCTTGACTATCTCATAATTTTGATGACTTTATGGACAGACTAATTATTATTTTTCTGTACTTGTCTTTAGAATCAAAAAAATCCCTAACACATTTGAGTAAAAACCTAACTTTTTAAAATATTCATTTTACCGTTTATTACATCAAACCCGCATTTCATTACATCAAACCTACCGTTTATTACATTGCTCAAAATTTTTCAGATATTCTGCTTACATTTATCTCAGAATAGAAATTTGTGTTGAGTTTGTGTTAAGTTTTCAGCTAATTATGAGAAAAATCACCTTATTTTAATTTAGACAGTTTATAAATTAGAAGTTTTTAGAAAAAATTTATTAACACTAAAATCCGAAAATTGAAATACGATAAATTAGGAAAAAGGGAAATTAACAATAATGCAAAAACAGATAATAAACTACCGGTTAAGGGTTAAAAATACAGGCGGTTTACTGTTGGAAACATTTCGCAAAAAAAACATGGCAGGCACGTTTATTTTTCACAGGGCCAGGCATATAATTAATTACAAACTCAATACAATAATGTTTTACAACATGTTTTTATTTAAAAAATAAATTATAACTTCGATTTGCGTAATTTGAAATTGAAAAAATGCAAAATTACAGGGTGTGTAATTTATTGTTTATTGCAACAATTGTTAGTTAGTGTTTTTAAGAAAATACCTGTTTTTGTAAAGTGGCGTTTTCTTATAGCCACTAGTTACTTAACAGTAGGTAAGGTAGTAAATTGAAATTAAATGTAGCAATTATATTTTTCAATATAAAATAAGTATTAATAGATAAAATAACGAGTTAAACAAATGAGAAAATTACTTTTATTAACTATTATAGTATAAGTGTCCGAGCCCAAAACGCAAGAAAACGAAATTAATTTTCCGGATATTCGGAAACATTACAAAAATAAGTTTTTAAAACATATTAGAAAATATATGTTGTGAATTGAATTGCAGAACGGTATTGTATTGTTTATTGCTTGGGGATTTACTAATTGCACTGATTACATTCCTTATTATCTATAATTCCAATACTTTTAGTAAAAAGAAATTGAGCAATCCCCTGAAAATTATTGTTAAACTAGAAGTAAAAATAAAATAACAAAACCCAGCTGGGTTTTGTTATTTTATAGGGCAAAAGAAGCAATGCAACAAATAAAGTCCAGGTATAAACTTTAGGGAATGAAAATAATCTTCAACTACGTCATTCTGTGCTTAATATTAGAGTAAATACTATATCATTTCCAAAACTGCTTTAACCAAATTGTTTGCACCATCACCAATTTGCCCGATATTAGCATCAAGCATATAGCAAGGAGTTGTTACAATTTTATTTTTATCGTCAATAACGATTTCGCCATGTGTAGTTTCTTTATGCACTGCCCTCATCTTTTTCACAGCATCGGCAGTATTTTTATCCTGCCCTATGGTAAGTTCAACATTATTTAAAATTTTTGCTAACAAAACAGGAGATATACATAAAGCTCCAATAGGTTTTCCGTGCTCAACCATGCTTCGTATAGCTTTTTCGGCATCGCTATTTACTTTACAGTTAGTACCATCAAAAGCAAAAGAGCAAAGGTTTTTTGCTACACCAAAACCTCCGGGGAAAATGAGAGCATCAAAATCGGCAGCACTAAAATTAGCTAAATCGTTAATTTTTCCTCGGGCTATTCGGGCAGCCTCAATCATTACATTTCGGGTTTCAGGCATTTCTTCACCTGTAATATGGTTAACTACATGATGTTGGTTAATGTTAGGAGCAAATATTTCGTATGTAGCTCCATTTTTAATAATAGAATACAAAGTAAGTGTAGCTTCATGGATTTCGGCTCCATCAAAAACACCATTACCGGCTAATATTACTGCAATCTTTTTCATAATTAATTTGTTATATCTTTATTAAATTAAAAGTAGTTTTCAGATTTAATATTAGTTGTCTAATTGTAAATATAAATCTATTTTGTAATGATTTCAAGAAAATATTACGAATGAAAAGAACATTTATAGCAATAGAAATCCCATTATCAAATCAAACAGTTGACTTTATTAATAATATAAAAAGTGATTTAAAAGATGAAAAGATACGCTGGGTTGCAAGTAATAACATGCATATAACCTTATTTTTTCTTGGAGATACCAACGAGAATGAAATTGGAAGTATTTGTACTAAATTATCAGGTGCTTTAAAAGATATTGATTCTTTTGAACTTATTTGCAAAGGATTAGGAATATTCAGGAGTGTATATAATCCAAAGGCATTATGGCTTGGATTTGATAAATCTGGAATGCTAAATTCTCTTAAAGTAGAAATAGGTAAGGTCATAAGTGATTTTGGATTTACAATAGAAGAAAGGAAATTTAAGCCACACTTAACCCTTGGGCGGATGAAATATATTAAGGACAGGAATAACTTGAAACTATTATTAGAGAAATACAAAGATACTTATATTCAAAAATTCCAGATAAGTGAGATCATTTTTTACGAAAGCCAGTTAACTACTGTAGGCCCTATTTATAAGATAATACAAAAATTTTCTTTAGGTTAATTTGAACTCAGCGTAAGTAATATTCAAAAATGTTTACTAATGGTTAAAAGTTAATAGTTGAATAACTGATGCATAAATGGAATTCTGTTAAGTTAGATATTTCTTCCTTTTAAAATGGTAAGAATAGTATAAATTATTATTTTAAAATCAACATAAAGCGACATATTTTCAATATAAAGAATATCGTACTTAAGCCGTTCAATCATTTGGTTTACATTTTCAGCATAACCATATTTTACCTGGCCCCATGAGGTAATTCCGGGTTTTACTTTCTGAAGGTGTAAATAATGCGGAGCTTTCCTTACAATTTGGTCAATATAGTATTTTCTTTCAGGCCGTGGGCCTACAATTGACATATCTCCTTTTAAAACATTGTAAAAATTGGGTAATTCGTCCAGTTTCGATTTACGCATAAACTTTCCAAATGGAGTTATTCGTGTATCATTTTTCGACGATAATGCAGGCCCATTTTCTTCGGCATCTTCATTCATTGACCTAAACTTATATAAAGTAAATGGCTTTCCAAATTGTCCTATACGTTCGTGGGAAAATAATATAGGCCCTTTGGATGTTATTTTGATTCCTACTGCCAAAAATAAAATAAGGGGAGAGAATATAACAAGAGCAGATAATGAAAGGATAATATCTATTAACTGTTTAGTTTGTTCTTGCCAAGTGGGCATTAAGCTATGTGAAATTTGAATGAGAGGTACACTATAGATATGAGCCATTTTAACTTTTCCTGTTAAAATATCATACATACTGGCAATAACTTTTATAATTACATCTTTATCATTAAGGTAATTAATGATATTCTCAATTTCTTTGTGTTCTGTAAACTCTAATGCAATGATAACTTCTTCAATTTTATTTTGTTCTATTATATCACGTACACCGTTTAGGTTACCCAGATTATTGAGATGTTTATTTAACAGAGTCTTTTCTTTTTCAACAATACTTACAAAACCAACAAACTTATTACCTACTGACCGTGGTTGATTTTCTAGTTGTTGATATATGTCCAGGGCCTTTTTGTTATCGCCAATAATAATAGTCCGAAAACCAATTTTACGGCTGTGTATTTTATTGTTCGTTGATGATGTAATAATTAACCTGGGAATGTATGTAAGGGCAAATTGCATTACAAAAAGGGATGAAAAGAGTTTGTAATAATTTAAATACGAACTTATCTGGTCATCTAGTAAGAATGCAAAGAAAATAATAATCGATCCAAATAAAACGGTAATAAAAGTTTGTGCTAATTCTTTTAATCTCGATCTTCTGTATATATCCTTATAGTAACCGCTCAAAAAATAAAGGAAAATCCAAAAAAGAGGTATTAGGACAATACTATAAAAATATTTCTGATTAAATTCAATTGGTAGTTTATATCCAAACTTTAATGGTTCAATATAAACTTTTCGGTATACATAAAACAAGGTCCAACCTGAGATTGCAGCCAAAAGGTCAAAAGTAAGATATTTTAAAAAGTGTATACGTTTATTCATCAATAAAATCTAAAGGTCAAATATGAACGGTTTAATGTGAACGTAAAAAAAGATTAATTGTTGCTTTTTAAATATAATGGCAAAAATAACATTATAAATGATTATTTGTTTGTGATAATTGTTCTATGATATCAAAGGTAGTTTTAATAATTTTTACAATTTTTGGTGATTCTGAGATGTTTTGGGGATTAAAATTTTGGCAAGAATGAATAAAATTATCTATTTCAGTATGTAAAGCATTATCTTGATTAATATCAAATTCATTACGACTAATATGTCCCATATCGAATTTATGCTCTACAGCAAAATGTTGCTTAAAGTCTACATTAATAACTTGTTCAGGTTGGTAAAAGCTGACCGTATTTTTTATTTCAGATACAATGTTTTCGGTTTTAATATTTACGATAGTCCCATTGTCATAATCGATTCGAATATTAACTAACCCAAAATGATTTTTATCTAATGGTAAAGCTAATGTTGAAATTTTCTTAACTCCTGAATTAATAAATTGATCAGCTAAAAATAAATTGTTGAGTATTGTATTAAAATATTCTTCATTTCGAAGTAAATAGGTATAACTATCATTTATCTCAATTAATTTAGGCTCGATTAAATTATTTTTAACTATTAAATATTCCGGTAAAAATGATTTTGTAAGTTTTAACTGTATTTTAATTCTGGCTTCAGATGCTACTTTATATAAATATTTAATTTCATCAATGCTAAGCATTGAAATATCTTCTATAAACAGATAACAGGATTTTTTGAGAGCATTAAGCGCAAAGTCATAGTTGGGTTTTAAGGAATTTGCAAAATATACAGCATCTGATTTTTCAAAAAGATCATTTGCCGAGGTAAAAAGTTTAACATTATATGTTTTACTAATTGGTAATATATCTTCAGTATGAGGAGAAAAGATACAGTAAAGATTATTTCCTAAGGCTTCCTTAACTTTTAAAAAGTGGTTTTCATTTCTGGGAGAGTTAATACCAATTAATCCTACTTTCATGGTGGAAATTATTAGTTTATACAAACTTAAATTATTTAAAAAAATCAAGGCTAGATAAATATGTCAACTTATTAACTAAATGATGTTGATAACCCGGGAACTTGGGTTCAGTTATTGATATATGCAGTAATAATCTTTTGATTGTTAGTATATTATCTCTTGATGTGCCAAGGTGAGATTTTTTCTATTAAATATTCATTTTTGATAAATTTTAATTGTTCTGTTATATTTGCGTGGTAATATTCTTATTTATTTTATAAATGATTGATTCATATAGGCATAAGGGACTGCGTAAAAAGCTGGTGGAAACAGTACAAAATAAAGGGATAAAAAATCCTAAGATACTTGAAGCTATAGGGAAGGTTCCTCGTCACTATTTTATGGATAGTGGTTTTATAGAATTTGCATATCGTGACCAGGCTTTTCCGATTGGAGCTGGTCAGACTATATCTCAACCATATACTGTGGCATTTCAAACAGAATTGTTGCAAGTAACGATCCATGATAAGATTTTGGAAATAGGTACTGGTTCGGGGTATCAATGTGCTATATTATTGGAACTTGGTGCTAAAGTATACACTATTGAACGCCAACGTGAACTTTACCTTAAATCAAGAACTTTACTTAATAAAATAGGGTATAACCCATACTTTTTTTATGGCGATGGATATAAAGGATTAGCAGGACAAGCTCCATTTGATAAAATCTTAATAACCGCTGGTGCACCAGAAATACCAAAAGACTTGTTAAAACAATTAAAGATAGGAGGCAGGATGGTTGTCCCGACAGGGGGTTCGGGAGGGCAGGTTATGACAACTGTTGATAGAATTAGTGAAAAAGATTATAAAGAGAATGAACATGGGTATTTTGCATTTGTTCCTATGTTAAAGGGAAAGCAATAACTAAAAACCAATTTATGACAACGATAAAAACCTTTGTATTCAATCCTTTTCAGGAAAATACTTTTTTAATTTACGATAAAACAAAAGAGTGTGTCGTTATAGATGCCGGATGTAGTGACGATAATGAATATTCTACAATAGACGGCTTTATTAAAGAAAAGGATTTAATATTAAAGTATGTTATCAATACGCATTGCCATGTAGACCATATTATGGGAAATGCTTATTTAGTTGATAAATATAGAGTCTCTTCAATAGCTCATAAAGAAGACTTTCCTCTTATTGAAAGATCAAGGGATATGGCTATGGTTTTTGGGTTAAATGTGCAAGAACCACCCATGCCTGATTATTTGGTCAACGAGGGCGACGAAATAAAATTTGGAAATACTTTATTAGAAGTAATACATGTCCCGGGTCATTCACCGGGGAGTATTGCCCTTTATAACGAACAAGATAAATTTGTAATTGTTGGCGATGTTTTATTTCATGGTGGAATTGGAAGGACTGATTTGCCTGGCGGTGATTACGATACAATAATTTCGAGTATCAGGGAGAAATTATTTACATTGAAGGGTGATGTTGTAGTATATCCGGGGCATGGTGGTAGCACCACAATTGAATTCGAAAAAAATAACAATCCATTCTTTTAACGCATAGATATTTGATATTTAGTAACAAAGGCATGGTGTTGTTTTACAACATGTAATGATTTGATAATATTATGCTATTTTTGATATTAAATCATTAATCTTATTTTTACTTTTGAATTTTTAATAATTAATCAATTTTTAAATTAAATAATATACTTAATATGGCACTAGATAATTTCACACAACGTCATATTGGCCCCAGAGCCAATGAAGTTGGAAAGATGCTTGAAAGAATAGGTGTGTCCAGTTTAGAAGAATTAATAAATAAAACTGTTCCTAAATCAGTCCACTTAACAGAAGAATTAAACTTAGCTAAAGGTATTAGCGAATTTGAGTATTCAAATAAACTGCGCCGGATTGCAGCAAAAAACAAGCTGTATAAAACCTATATAGGATTAGGGTATTACAACACTATTTTACCGGCTGTAATTCAACGTAATATTCTTGAAAACCCAAGCTGGTATACTTCTTACACTCCTTACCAGGCAGAAATTTCTCAAGGGCGATTAGAGGCACTGTTAAATTTTCAAACAGCAGTTATGGATTTAACAGGAATGGAGTTAGCCAACGCATCCTTATTAGATGAGGCAACTGCTGCTGCTGAAGCAATGATAATGTTGTTTAATGGCCGCCCAAGAGCACAGGCAAAGACAGGGGCTAATGTTTTCTTTATTGATGAAAATATGTTCCCTCAAACAATTGATGTAATTGAAACTCGTGCTAATCCTTTGGGAATTGAAGTTGTAAAAGGAAACTTTAAAAATTATGCCCTAAATGAGAAAGTATTTGGTGCTGTTGTTCAGTATCCTTCAGCAGATGGCAAAATTATTGATTATAAAGAATTTGTTGAAAAAGCTCATGTCAATGAAACTGCTGTAACTGTCGTTGCAGACTTAATGAGTTTAGTACTTTTAACACCTCCCGGAGAGTGGGGAGCTGATGTTGTTGTGGGGTCGACACAACGTTTTGGAATTCCGATGGGATATGGAGGGCCACATGCAGGTTATTTTGCTACATCTGAAAACTATAAGAGAAATATACCCGGGCGTATAATAGGTGTTTCTAAGGATAATCAGAATAAGTTAGCCTTACGTATGGCACTTCAAACTCGTGAACAGCATATTAAGCGTGAGCGTGCAACTTCTAATATCTGTACAGCTCAAGCATTATTAGCTACAATGGCTGGTATGTATGCTGTATATCATGGAGCTGAAGGATTAAAACGTATTGCTTCTCATATACATAGCATGGCTGTAACTTTAAATGAAAAATTAAAGGAGCTTGGTTATGATCAGGAAAATAAGGATTTCTTTGATACATTGAGAATAAAATTACCTGGAAGCATTACATCTTCGGATATACAAAAGATAGCACTTGAAAAAGAAGTAAACTTTAATTATGTTGATGAGAAAACAATTACAATAAGTACAGATGAAACAACTTTAATTCAAGATATTAACGCTATTGTTGAGATCTTTGCTGCTGCAAATAATAAAGAGGAGAATAAAGCTTGTCATTTATCGGATAAGTTAGCGTTTGACAACAAATTTAAACGTACAAGTGATTTTCTAACGCTGGATGTATTTAAAAGGTATCGTTCAGAAACTGAGATGATGCGTTACATTAAAAAATTAGAGAGAAAAGATTTCTCTTTAACCCATTCAATGATATCTTTGGGTTCGTGTACTATGAAGCTTAATGCTGCTGTTGAAATGCTTGCATTAAGCTGGCCGGAGTTTGGAGGCTTGCACCCATTTATTCCTGTTGATCAGGCAGAAGGTTATCATCAATTATTCCATGAATTAGAAGAAGACTTAAAAGTTATAACAGGATTTGATGCAATATCATTCCAGCCTAATTCAGGTGCTGCAGGTGAATATGCAGGATTGATGGTCATTCGTGAATATCACAAAGAGAATGGGCAGGGGCATAGAAATATTTCACTTATTCCATCCTCGGCGCATGGTACAAACCCTGCTAGTGCTGTAATGGCAGGTATGAAAGTAGTAGTTGTTGACTGTGATGAGAATGGCAATATAGATATTGAGGATTTAAAGAAAAAAGCAGATGAGCATAAATATGATTTATCATAGTTTATGGTTACATATCTATCAACACAAGGAGTTTTCGAAAGTAAGATAAAAGAAATGATAGATATTATCCATCAATATGGTGGGCAGGTTTATATGGATGGTGCTAATATGAATGCACAACTGGGCTTAACCAGCCCGGGATTTATAGGTGCTGACGTATGCCATTTAAATTTGCATAAAACATTTGCTATCCCACATGGTGGTGGAGGGCCTGGTGTAGGCCCAATTGGTGTTGCAAAACATTTGGTACCTTACCTGCCATCTAATCCGGTTATTAAAACAGGAGGGGAGAAGGCTATTAAAGCAATTGCTGCAGCTCCCTGGGGCAGTGCCAGTGTTCTTACAATATCACATGCTTATATTAAAATGGCAGGTAAGGATGGAATTATCGATTCTGCTAAAATAGCGATCTTAAATGCTAACTATCTTGCTGCATCATTAAAAAAATATTATAATGTTTTATATACTGGCGAGACAGGATTTGTTGGACATGAGATGATTCTGGAGTGCCGTAACTTTAAACCTATGGCTAATATTACCGAAGCGGATATTGCTAAACGTTTAATGGACTATGGTTTCCATGCACCAACATTATCATTCCCTGTTCATGGGACATTGATGGTAGAGCCAACAGAAAGTGAATCTTTACAGGAACTGGATCGTTTTATTGATGCTTTGGTTTCTATTTACAATGAAATTATTGAAGTAAAAGAGGGAAAAACTGATGCAGAAAATAATGTGCTGAGAAACGCACCACATACTCAGGAAGTAATTGCATCTGATAGTTGGGATCGGCCATATGGAAGAGAAAAGGCAGCATTCCCATTGCCATGGGTTCTTGAGAATAAGTTTTGGCCAACAGTTAGCCGTATTGACGATGGCTATGGAGATAGAAACTTAATATGTTCTTGTGCTCCAATAGATGATTACCGTGAAGGCAAATTTACTTTTGAAACTGTAAAATAAAATTTATTAAAATAATTATGAATCGGTTCAGTTAAATCTGAACCGGTTTTTTATTGTTAACCTGAAAAATACATGCATTTTTATGACGATTAAGCTTTTGGAAACGAAGCACAGCAAAATATTAGTTAAAGAAATCGTTGAAATGTTATTCTTTCACAATCAATTTAGCAGTTCTTAAACGTTTGTTGTTGTAATTATCAAGTACTATTAAGTTTACTTTCAATCAAGTTATATAGATCTTCTGAGTTTGCTTTAAATTCTTCAGATTTTTTACGTCCTTCAACTAATATTTCTTTTGCTTTTTTAAAATTTTTGAATTGATAATGAACCAATGACAGATCGTAATATGGATCCAAAAATTTTGTACTTGCATTTTTGATTGCTTTCTCGAGACATTCAACACCTTCTTCATACTGGTTATTTGTAGCTAAACAGATACCCTTCCCTTTCCATGCATAAGCATTTTTGGGGTCAATAGTTAATGCTTCTTCAGTAAATTGCAATGATCTATCGTAATTTTCAAGTTTATAATTTACAAAACCTAAATGATTTAGAATAGTTAGATTTTTTTGGTCACGCTCATACATATTGTTTAAGCATGCATCAGCAAATTGAAAATTTTCTTCGGAAATTGCTTTTTCCGAAAGGTCCAATAATTTCTTATGATCGCTTATCTGTTTAATTTCTTTGTGGTCGTTTTCAACAGCAACTTTATATGAACAATATTGATTTTCTTTTAATTTTTTGCCTGTAGTAAATTTTAATACAGAGCAGCCTGCAAGGCAATAACTTCCATATTGGCATTCGGCACAAAATCCTGTCAAGTCTTTTTTTGTAAGATTCCTATTCCATGAGAATGATTCAGGGTCGTTCCATAAATCGACAAGGGAACGGTTTCTAATATTATCTTCAATAAAATCATCATCCCTTAATGATGTACAACCTACAATATCTCCATTATACCTGATTCCTAACACCCGTTTCCCTGCGGCGCAACCTGTCCAGAAATAATCTTCAGGCTTTCCCCTGTTATGAGACCTTATCTCAAGTTCTTTTTCATTATAATACCCAACACAATCAGCAAGGTCTATTCTAATTATATTTTCTTTTGAAAAGTTATGGGCATAATCAAGGATCAGGTCAATTTCAGATGGATCGATTACCAGCTCAGAATTTTCAGTGAAATTTCCCATTGGCATAGCATATTGCATTTGCCAGCTCTTAACATTATTCTTCTTTAAAATTTCATATAAATCAGGTAGTTCGTGTATATTCTTCTTGTTAATAGTTGTAATAATTGAAGAAGGCATGTTATTTTTCTTCAATAGTTCTAATGAGGTCATTATTTTCTCATAAGAACCCTCCATTCTGAGAAAATCGTGTGTTTCTTTTAATCCGTCAAGGCTGATGGCGATATTCGATATACCTGCTTCTTTAGCTTTTTTAATTTCTGTTTCAGATAAAAGCCAACCATTTGTAATTATATTAGGTGTAACCCCATTATCTTTTAATCTTTTTGCCAGTTTATACCAATCCTTGCGTAAAAGTGGCTCACCCCCGGACAAGGTAATATAATTTAGCTTTAATTCAGCTATTTGATCGCATAAGCTAATGGCTTCCTCATGCGTTAATTCATCAGGTTTACTGGTATTGCAACTAGACCCACAATGTTTGCAGCGCATATTACATGCAAAAGTTATTTCCCAAACTGCTGTTACTGGTTGATATTCCATTTTTATAGTTTATTAAATTTAAAATTAGCAGGTATTCAGTTTAATAATACAGGCAAAACTTTAATAAGCAAACTGAACACCTGCTATATATTTAGCTAATTATATTTCCAATTGGTGATATT
>DAOVYZ010000377.1 GCA_030635365.1 Bacteroidales bacterium | reverse complement strand
TTCCTTTAATTTCAAAAAAATTATTGACTTTTTGTTTAAAATGTATTATATTGACGCATCAAATTTGACGGATGGCGCTTTAGCTCAGTCGGTAGAGCAACGGACTGAAAATCCGTGTGTCCCCAGTTCAATTCTGGGAGGCGCCACAAAAGACCCCTTAGGTTACACTAAGCTTAAGGGGTTGTTTTTTTGTTAAATTTATACTTACCTTAGATCTTGCCAAATTAAGATACCCGATGCTTTTAACCCCATTTAACCCATTTTAACAGGTTTTCACTTTTGAGTTTACACGTATGTTGCACGTGGAATTATATTTTTAAGAGTTGTTCTTATTTCTAAACAAAGCTTAACATATTAATAATATTGATGTTGGATGAGCAAGTCAACTTAAAGGTGATATTTCAAAACAAAAATACCGCATAACATACTGTTAATATTAAAAATGACTACTTGTTGCAATAATTTAACAACTTTTACTTGACTTTCGATCGATTATAGCCTATGTTAAAAAGTAGGGAATAACTGATAGGCCAAAATGGCAACTAAAAATTTTTAAAAAAATATATTGACTTCCCTGAAATCGTCCGTATATTATAAGTAGGATGATTTAATCTCAAAAACTAACCTACCGAAAACTTTCCAAACTTAAAACTCTCAACTGTAAAATATTAATTTCTGTTGTAAGATTCAGCAGCAAAGGTTTAATTCATAAACACTTCGTAAAAGGGATGGGCGCAATGTCCATTCTTTTTTGACGAAAGTGTTTGAAACAATAATCAAAAAGGTAATTAATATGCAAAAATTTAATGTCAGATTGGCATCATATATTGATGAAAGTTATCTGAAAAAAGTGGCACATGAAGCGGATAAACCGCAATCTTTACGTGCAATTGCACGGAAGCTTAATTTGTCTGTTTATGCAGTGAAAAGATTAATTGAGTATAGTAAATCATTAAAATAATAATATTAACCATAATTAAAGAGGCTGTTTATGAATGAAAAAACCAGATTTAAACGAAGTACAAAGAAAAGCCTATTGGGATTTATTTGTTAATAGGTATGATACGTATACCAGACAATTAAACAATGGAGAATTCTCGCGTATAGACCAACCTTTAACTCCTGAAATCCTTTTTAACAAAGATGAAAATATCGGGGCCTATCAATTAAATAAAGATAATGAAGTTAAATGGGCAGTTCTTGATATAGACCTGGTAAAAAAAGTCCATTCCAGTTCAGATTTTGATATCAATATTTGGCTTCCTAAACTACAAGAACAAACAAAAAATGCATACTTCTTGCTTAAAGCAAAAGGTATAGAGTCAATGATCGAATTCAGTGGATTCAAGGGATACCATCTATGGTTATTCTTTGGCAATTTAATCGATGCTAAGCTTGTTGAGAAATTTATGCATGACATTTTTGACTCAATGCATCCTGTTGATGAAGCCATTGAATGGGAGATATTCCCGAAACAAGGACGACTCGGTGTTGATGATGAAGGAAACGTAAAAGGTTGGGGAAATTTTGTTAAATTCCCATTACAGCTACACAAAAAATCAGGAAACTATAGTTATTTTGTTGATACAGATTTTAATAAAATTGAAATCGATTTTACAATAGTTCCCAAAGTCGATTTATCACAAATAAAATTACAGATAACAACAAAACTGGAACATAAAAACAGTGTTGAAAAATTAAAAACAGTTAATATCCAACCAACTAATCTTAAAAATATCTTTGATAACTGTGCAAAGTTGGCTGAAATCAGACAAAAAGCAATAGACGATGAACTTAATGAAACACAAGGGCATAAACTTAGATTGGCATTGGCAAGCGTACTTAAACCATTCGGTAACGAAGGTTATACAGAACTCATAAATATCTTGAGTCATGTTTCAGACTTTAATGAAAAGAAAACCGGGGAACAGTGGGATAGCATAAATCAACCTCCGCATTTATGTGAAACGATATGTGGAATTGAGAGGTGCGATAATATTCTTAAGGCAGGTGGAACCTCACCGATTAAATTCGGATATGAGAAATATAATGGAATTCCTATCAAATTTTCTGAAAAGAATTCATGCTATTTTAAACATGAGAAAAAAGGCAAGCAATTCATTGAAAAGCAAGTTTCAACCTTTACAATAAATCCAAAAGAATTATTAGTGTTAGAAGACAGTGACTGCCTAAAATGTGATGTACGTTCGTCAATGGGATATAGCTATAAAAATGTATTGCTGGAAAATGTAGATTGGCATACCCGAAGTAAATTTTTGAAAGCATTAGGACATCAGGATTGCACATTTACAGGTTCAGAGAATGATTTACAAGCGCTTTGTAGTTATGTTAACACTAAAGTTCCTATACGGAAAACAGGGACAAAAAAAATTGGTTTAATAGACAACATCTGGGTATCAGAAGGATTTAACATTACAAAGGAAGGTATTCAGGAAGAATTGAAAATCGTCCCGTTTGAAAAAGGCAGTAATGCATTTTATCATAAGATTAAATATAAATCTCTTTCCGATGTTGAATACAAAAATATGTTGACAGCATTTTATGAGAATATCGGGAAAGTAAATGAACCTGAAGTTATATATCCACTAATAAGTTGGATATTTACGACACCTCTAAAAACAATTATTGGTGAGAAACTGGATGGATATCCATTAGTTTTTATTCATGGTTCTCAGGGAAGTGGAAAAACAACCACAGGACAACTGATGCTACGGCTGGTCGGTTACTGTGATAGCCAGCCTAATTCATGTACCATGCGCCCTTTTCCCATGCTAAAGCTGCTATCAGCCAATAATGGGATTCCAATATTATTAGATGAGTTTAAAGTTAGTGATATGCGTTCCGACCAAGTCGATTCTTTATTAAGATATATGCGAAAATCATATAAAGGCGAGTTTGAACAAAAAGGTCGAGCAGATCAGACGATTGAAGAATATCAGCTAATTGCTCCGATGATCGTTATGGGAGAATGGAATATTAATCAGCCTGCTATAAAAGAACGATTAATACTGATACGATTTACTGAAAAGGTTAAAAAATCAAGAGCGATGCAGATTGTGTATGAAAAATTAAAAAGTATTGAGCTTGAAGGATTTATGCCAAAGTATATTGAGTTTTGCCTTAAACAAGATATTGATACTTTAATTGATGAGGCAAGAGAAATTGTGGAAAAGCAATTTCAATCAATCTCAGTTGCTCCGCGAATTCGGAATAATTTAACTACTATGATACTGGGATTGATGCTATTTAGGAAATATGCTAATAAACACAACATCAGTACTAATATGCCAGATATTAAGGAATTGTTAAACAGCCAATTAAAGAATATTACTGGATCCAACAACGGAAATGTAAAATCTGCAGTAGATCAGTTGATTGAGGAGTTTGGAGTAATGGCTATGAACCAAAAGATTACTCTTGATGTTGACTATACTTTTGCTAACGTGAAAAAGAAAGAAATTTTGGCTATCCAATTTAAAAAAATATTCCCGCAGTTTAAAGAATATGCACAACGAACAAATTATGAAGGTGAGCTTTTAGATAAGGATTCATATTTATTACTTTTTAGTGATTGTAAATACATAGTAGGTAATAACATCAATGTTAAATTCGGTAAAAAGGCAAAGCGTTGTTTAGTATTAGATATAAGTGCAACAAAAAAAGCAGGGATAGATTTAGATGTATTTGAAAATGAATTAGAATAATGAAAGTTACATAAAGTTACATTGAGTTACATACAAAGTTGCATAGATAACCTACTGAAAATAAAGAAATAATGAGAATGGTTACAAGGTTACATAATACAGTATACTTTATATATTAAAAATAAAATAGTAAATACAGTAGGGTATTACAAATTGCTGTAACCGTTGTAACCAGTGTAACTTTTCAATTTAAAAAATGTATTCCCTGCGCTTGACACATAGCATCTGAGTATAATCTATCATTATTAAACAGAATAAAAAATGAGTCTTAAAATGTCATTTTTGGCTGATTTCCTATATAATATATAGGATTTCAGCCATTTTGCCAAATTTAAATTAACCAGAGAAAAATATATGAAAAAAGCAGCAGAAGTAAAAGTATTGCACGTTTATCAAAGCTTAAATAAAGATGAGCGTGAAATCATCAATAAGTTGTTTAATCGAATTAATAAAAACATA